>JACQUT010000114.1 GCA_016267585.1 Cyanobacteria bacterium NC_groundwater_1444_Ag_S-0.65um_54_12 | reverse complement strand
GGGCACCACGGGAGCTGTCAGATTCGAAGCGGGATTTTCTGGAAATGAAAATGAAGAATCCGGCAAGCGCTCTACCGGTTCTTCGATCTTGATCTCCTCACCAGCTATGAATTCGCGCGGCACTAGACTGGCTGCCTGTGTCCAGGGAGTAAAACCGACTTCCGGCAACTCGAAAGCTCCTTGGGTCCTGATGGCTGACAACGTGTAACGGTAAGGATCGCCATGCCGCAATGCCAATGCTGGCAATCCTGGCAACGTGAGCTTGGTTCCAGTGGTCCAACCTTCCCACAGCGTCTTACCATCATCGCCGGTTGATTCCAGGCGCAACCGATAAACCGACACATTTGGCATGGCCGGCCACGTCCAAACTAGTCCCTCTGCCGTAGTGAAAGAAGGTGTTGCTGGTAGATCCGGCAAAACCAAGTCATGGGAGTGGCTCGGCCCCGCCAGGTTATGCAAGTGGGCATGAGCAGCATTACCGCCGGTACTTACACCTGATGCTACCAAATGATAAGTAGTACCCTCTACCAAGGCAGGCAAACTGAATCTAAAGTAGCCGTCTTGATCCGGCGCTTTGGTCATCAGTAGTAACTCCGCTCCATCGTCGGTAGCCAAAAAGGCTTGCACCTGGCGCGGACGGATCATCTTGCTTGGCGCTGTAACTTTACCGGCCAATACCACTGGCTTGGCTACCGCACGCAGGATGATTTCCGGATGGCTAGACTTCTTATCCTTTCCTACCGCAACGTTAACTTCGCGCTGCATTCCCCACGCGCGAATTTCACCAGCATCACCAGGGGTCCAGGCAGCCAGCAGATATTTTCCAGAAGGCAAACCTGACAGGGTAAAGCTGCCACCCGGATCACTGACCGCCATGCCGCCAGCAAAAAGCATGGATCGCAGTGCTACCGCTGTACTTACTCCCGCAGCCGGTTTGTTATTCAGCAAGCGTATGTTCCCTGCCAAATCATGGCCAGCAGCTGGAACCTGTGGCAGCAACGCTATCTGAAGCCTACCGGAAGCCGGGCGTCCACCAAGAAAGGTAACTGCTACAAAACCTTTATGATGAGCGGTGATGGCATAGGTTCCGGCCGGGAGATCCTTTATTTCGAAATTTCCTTTTTCATCAGTGCTGACTTTTACTGCCGGCTGTGCGCTAGCCTTCGCTGGTGGACGACCCCGAGCCGAATCCGCTGTCTTGTTACCAGAGCTCGCAGGCGGGAGACCAAGGTTTGGAGCACCCGGTGACGACGAAGCACTATCTGTCCCCACCGGGCTAGTTAACCCCGTATTTTCGATATTTGGAAGCTCCGCTTCCTCTACCAGTATCACGGCGCTATTCAACGGTTCACCGGTCAAAGCATCGAGCACCCGTCCTTTGATAGTCTGTTTTTCGATGGCCTCATTGCTCTTGGCAGTAGGTGCCTGACCAGTCGCGGCAGGTAAATTAGCGCCCACGCCGCCAGGCGAGGTAGGGCTACTGCTAGAACACCCTACCATCGTCATCAGCATTACTGCTATCACTGAGAGCTCGCGCATCAGGACCTCCGAGCAAGGATCGGGACCGGTTGTAGCCATCTTAGAACTCAATCGAATTCTTGCAAAGCGATCATGGGTCTGTTGCAACTGCAGCCTCTCTGGCAGTTTGTTTGGCTTCGTTGAGCAAGCTGCTAGCGATGCGTATAGGCTCTGGCAAGCGATAGCCTTGACAAGATTCTCTCACGATGCGCGTTGCGTTATCTCTATCTATTCGATGCCCTGCCGAAATGAAAAGAGGCGCTACTCGGTTCTTGCTGCGATAGACCGTCCCAATAATTTCCCCTTGCCAAACCAACGAAGTAATTGAACCCGCATTAACTTCTGGCTGAACGAAGCTCCCTACGGTATTGCATTTCGAGCACCCGATAGCCGGAAGCTCAAGCACTACTCCGAGATGCGAAGCTATTCCTAGACCTTTAGGGTGTGCAATTCCGGGTCCGTCTACCAGCAACAAGTCAGGTAACCTGGTTAGCTCGGCTAGCGCTTGCAAAATGGCAGGAATTTCGCGAAACGAAAGTAAATCGGGGACGAAAGGGAATCTGGTTCGGTACTCGCTGACTACCTGCTCGCTTAGTAACAGTTCGGGGAAGGATAAAAGCGCAACCGCCACTTGTATGCGATCGTCAAAACGGCTATGCCCTATTACTATCCCGGCAATCCAGTGGATTTCATCCGATGCATCGGCACACACTACCTCCTTGGCCAGCTCTCGCTGGATTTGCTGAGCTTCATAAGGAGCTAGATCCCAGCGATGAGGACGTCGCAGTTCAAGCTTCACCTGGTAGAATCCTCCTGCGCTGTTGAATTGAAACAATAGTAGCTAACTGGCCGGCTATGAAAAATCACCCGTAAGCAAGCGATGGGATCTGGCAATAAAAGTAGCCAACTCTTCACCTTGTAAGCCATCATGAGCTAAGCGAGCCAAATCGTAAAGGTGATGGCAAAGCTCATCGGCTCCAGCGCTCGACATGCCAAGCAAACGCTGTACCAGCGGAGATTTGGTATTGATGACCAATGTCTTGCGGGTAGCCAAAGGTTTATCATGGCGCCAGAGTGCAGACATTTCTTTCAGACGGCGGCCATGTTCGGATTCGGTGATAAGGGCGGCCAGATCGGAAGATTTCAGGCTGGCGACCTTGATCTCCAGATCACTTGCCCCGAGAGCGGCATTGAAGATTTCCTGGAT
>JACQUT010000098.1 GCA_016267585.1 Cyanobacteria bacterium NC_groundwater_1444_Ag_S-0.65um_54_12 | reverse complement strand
GGGTGGGGTGGGGTCGCAAGGCGCCTTGCCTTGACTAGCTATTATTTTAGAGGTGACTATTTGCCTTTTTTTGCGTTAAAGTTTACGGGAGCGTTAAAATACTTAAGGCCCAAGTAGGAGCTTGTTTAGTAGAGATTTTCGATGGCAAGAATCTACCCTTTCCCAGGAATCTTATTTAATTCCGCGGCAGTGTCAGATATCGGTGCGGTGCTTTGTCCACCCTATGACGTCATCACTCTGGAAGACCAATATCGCCTTTACTTGCGTAGCCCTCATAACATGATCCGTCTGGAACTAGGCCAGGAGCTGTCAGATGACTTTGCGGAGCGCAACCGCTATCTGCGAGCGCGGGAGCAACTGGGCAAATGGCTTGCTACCGGCATATTGCAAAAAGATGATAGGCCATACCTGTATCTACATGATCACTATTTTGCTGGTAAATGTCGCCGAGCATTATTCGGGGCCGTGCATCTAGTAGAATGGTCAGCTGGCGAAATTCTACCCCACGAGCAAACGCTAGATGGTCCCAAGGCGGATCGCTTGCTGCTTTTGCGCCATACCCGCGCCAACTTGAGCCCTTTGTTAGGATTGTACGAGGATCCAGCCGGTGACATCGCTTCACTCATCGCTGAAGCCGCTAGCACTCGACCAGTTATCACTGCCAACGTACCCGGTGGCGAGCAACATTGCTTATGGCGCATTACCGATCAAGCGGCAATTGCCAGGATTCAAGCTACCCTGGCCCAGCAATCCATTTACTTGGCAGATGGCCATCACCGTTACGAAACAGCGCTTGACTATCGCAACGAACGTCAAAAGTCGCTGGACGAATGCGCTGCACCGGATACTATAGCGGCGTGCTCTGCGCGTCACTATAGGCCGCAGTCAAGGAGCAGCCATTCTGAAGCGATAGCACCTTGGCGTTCTACGCTGATGGCGCTCTGTTCGCTAACAGACCCGAATCTCGTTATTCTCCCCACCCATCGCCTGGTGCGCCTGGACAATTTTTCTGCCTCTGCCTTTTTGCAGCGCCTGACAGCAGTATTCGAAGTGCAAAAATGGCCACTTTTGAGCGATTATACTAGCGCCTGCGCGCAGATAGAGCAGGAACTGGCCTATCACCAGAGGTTACACCGTATCGCAATGGTGCTAGGTGCCGAAAAACATTTTTTTATTCTCACCCTCAAAGCGGGCGCGCAAGTAGCTTTATCCCACTTACCGCGATCCGCAGCATGGTGCGAACTAGATGTGGCCTTGCTTCATTATCTCGTGCTCTGCGATATGCTGGGTTTGCCAGAGTCCGAATGGCGTGGTGGCAAGAAAATAGTCTACACTAGAGAGACGCGGGAAGTTTTGCTGGGCATAGATTCTGGTGAATTTCAGATAGGGTTCTTGCTGAACCCCACCCCGATCGGGCAAATCCGTGAAGTAGCTCGTGCAGCCGATTGCATGCCACAGAAATCCACCTATTTTTATCCCAAGCTACCGACCGGTTTGGTGTTTCGTTTGTTAGATGATTAGTCCAAAAGTTACTTTAAGGCGTGGGCATGAAGCGCGTCTGCGCGCTGGTCATCCGTGGGTTTTCGCTGGAGATCTGGCAGAAACTCCGCCGCTGGAAGACACCGGAAATATCGTAGAAGTACTCGATAGTCGAGGACGCTTCCTCGGTATGGCAATGTACAATCCCCGCTGTAACCTCACCTTACGCGTGCTCACCAGACAGCGCGAGGATATTGATCGCCGCTGGCTAGCTCGTCGCCTTACGGAAGCTCTTGCATTGCGCAGTAACTATTTGCCTGGTCTAGAAGCATTGCGCTTGGTGAATGCTGAATCAGATGGTCTTCCGGCTTTCATCGTAGATCGCTATGGCGAATACTTGGTTGTGCAATCGCTGGCGCTCGGCGCGGATTGGCTATTACCCGATCTGGTGGCGGAGCTGGTAGAGCAACTGGATCCAGAAGGTATCTACGAGCGCAGTGACGTGCCGGTACGCGCCTTGGAAGGGCTCTCTGAGCGAAAAGGGGTGCTTTGGGGCGAATCGCCTCCCGATCGTATTATTATTTCTGAGGGCAGTTATCGCTTTCATGTCGATTTGCTAACGGGGCAAAAGACAGGTTTTTTCCTGGATCAGAGACCCAATCGGCAACGTCTGTTGACGCTGGCCAAAGGCAAACGGGTGTTGAATACGTTTTGCTATTCGGGCGGTTTTTCCATAGCAGCAGCCTGTGGTGGCTCTGCTGAGACCATAGGTATTGATCTGTCGGCTTCCGCTTTGGAGCTAGCCAGAGACAACGCAGCATTGAACGGGGTAGCTGATAAATGCCACTGGATAGCGGACAACGCGTTCGATTTGCTCCGGGCATTCGATAGAGGACGGGAGAAATTCGATATTGTCGTGCTGGACCCACCATCCTTTACCAAAACCAAGGAATCCCTTCCGGGAGCTTGCCGTGGCTACAAGGAGATAAATCTGCGCGCTATCAAGTTGCTGTCGCCCGGTGGGATCTTGGTTTCTAGCTCGTGTTCTCATCACATGAACCAGGAACTCTTTT
>JACQUT010000099.1 GCA_016267585.1 Cyanobacteria bacterium NC_groundwater_1444_Ag_S-0.65um_54_12 | reverse complement strand
TTCCAGATCAGCATCCTGAATTATGACAAACTCGCCCGCCACGTAGCGTAAGCCGGTGCGAATCGCTGCACCTTTTCCTTGATTCGCGGCATGAAAAACTACTGTCGTATCAATAGCCGCACGTTCCCCATCGAGTATTTTCCGCGTGCCATCGCTAGAACCATCATCTACCAGTATGATCTGTTTAGCTAACGGAACGGCGCGCACTCGCGCCAAGACTTGCTCTATGGTAGCCAACTCATTGAAGACGGGAATAATGACCGATAGGCGCATGAATTACCTCTGCTAGTGCTTAATTCTAACAGATTGCCAAAAGGCCAGAACCTACTGCCGTGGGAAACCTAGCTGTTGGCGCACTAGATAGAGGGGACGCCGCTTGACTTCATCGTAGATTCGGCCCACGTATTCCCCGATCAGGCCAATGGTGATCAATTGAATTCCTCCCAAGAAGAGCACTGCTACCATGAGCGAGGACCAACCTGGTACCGTGTGGCGAGCAACCAGAAATTGATAGAGTACCCAGCAAATAGCAAGAAAAGAAAGGACTGAAACGATGAATCCTAGATAAGTAGCTAGTTGTAACGGCATGAAAGAAAAACTTGTGATGCCATCGCTAGCAAATTTCAACATCTTCCGCAAAGGATATTTAGTCTCGCCAGCATAGCGCTCCTCGCGAACGTAAGGCACGCCGGTTTGGCGAAAACCTATCCAACTTATCAACCCGCGCACAAAACGATGTTTCTCGCGAATTTGCCGGAAGGCTTCCACTACCATGCGATCCAACAAGCGAAAGTCGCCAGTATCGACCGGGATGTCTACATTAGTGATGCGGCGGATCAAACGATAGAAAAGAGCAGCAGTCCATTTTTTGAACCGAGTTTCTCCCCGCCGTTGTTCACGCACGGCATATACTACCTGGTAACCGGCGCGCCACTGCTCGAGCAAACGAATTATTAGCTCGGGCGGATCTTGCAAGTCGGCATCGATAATCACTACTGCTTGTCCGGCGGCATGATCTATTCCGGCGGTGATAGCGATCTGGTGCCCGAAATTGCGTGAGAGATCTATCACGCGAACCTGCGAATCACGCTCGGACAGCTTGACCATTTGACCCAGCGAGCTATCAGTGCTCCCATCGTTCACAAATAGCAGTTCATAGGACTCGCTACTGGTAGTCAAAGTTGCAACTAGTCGGCGATAAAGCTCAGGTAAAATAGCTGCTTCGTTAAAAACTGGGATGACGACAGAGATGACCGGACCCATCACAGCAACATCCAAACCGCTTCAGGCGCGCCCGTAAAGGAGCGTCAAATCTCGCAACCGTTCAGCTGATTCCACCTTCAGTGCAGTTGCTGACAACCGCCAGCTCCAGTTGCCGGCAGCGCGACCTGGCATATTCATCCGGGCCTCCGTCCCACAGGAAAGTATGTCCTGCAACGGAACGATCGCCATATCAGCCACTGACCCCATGGCCAGGCGGATCAACGTCCATGCCGGATCCTCGATCTCTTGCGCTGCATAGGAAGACAGCTGTTTCCGGCTATCAGCAGACAATGAGTGATACCATCCCACACTGGTATCGTTGTCGTGGGTGCCAGTGTACACGAGCGCATGCCTGGGATGATTGTGAGGTAGAAAGCCATTAGTAGCCTTGCCATCAAAAGCAAATTGCAATACTTTCATGCCGGGCAAGCCAAGCTGCTCGCGCAGCGCTTCGACCGGTGGCGTAATTTCGCCAAGATCCTCCGCCACGATAGGCAAGGTTCCCAGCTCGTTGCGCAAAGCTTCAAACAATGCTGCTCCCGGCCCGGGTAACCATTGACCGTTGACAGCCGTCTCGTCGCCAGCTGGCACTGCCCAGTATGCCTCGAAACCACGAAAGTGATCGAGCCGCAAGTAATCAACTAGCGTCAAGGCTACCCGGATGCGTTCGATCCACCAAGCATAACGGGTCTCGGCATGCTTTTCCCAATCGTAGAGAGGATTCCCCCATAACTGACCGGTCTTGCTGAAATAATCTGGTGGAACCCCAGCTACCACCAATGGTTGACCGCTATCGTCCAGCTTGAACAATTGGCGATTACCCCAGACATCAGCAGAATCGTAGGCAACGAAAATCGGCACGTCCCCGAGCAGCCGTATGCGGTTTTGCATGGCATGCTGCCGTAATCCTGCCCATTGTTTGAAGAACAAGTATTGCAGGTATTCTTGAAAGTGGATTTCCGCTGCCAGTACCTTTCTGGCATGCGTCAATGCCTCACTGTCACGATCGCGCAATGGCGGTGGCCAGTCTACCCAGCATTTGCCTTCTTGATCTTTCTTGATCGCCATGAACAAAGTAAAGTCAGGTAACCAGCTTTGGTGCCCGCGCGCCCGGCGAAAACGTTCAAAATTTTCACGCTGGCCTGGGGAGGCATGCGCCTCGAAATGAGCGAAAGAACGCTGCAGCAAAGAATATTTAGCCGGGATTACCTGTTCGTAAGCTACGGCATCGTTTGCGAGAGCCGGGTAATCATCCAGTGCTGCTTCAGGCAATAAGCCAGCTTCGAACAGTAACTCAGGGGAAAGCAAGAGCGGATTGCCGGCAAAAGCACTCAGGCATTGATAAGGTGAATCGCCGTAACCAGTGGGACCGAGTGGCAAGACTTGCCAGAGTCGCTGGCTGCTGGCCGCCAAAAAATCCACGAAGCTATGAGCCGGCGGGCCGATATCACCGATACCATAGGGCCCAGGTAATGCGGTAGGATGAAACAGCAAGCCACTGGCACGCGAAAACTTCATGAAAAGCGACCTCCCTCGAGGTTGCATGATAGCAAGCCTTGCAGTAAAACAGTGACTGAATGAATGCAAAAGAGCGTGACAAAAAAGCGTAAACGCGATCTGTTACAAGGCCGCGTCTTCGAGATTGCCGTGCCGGTACCGGGGATTGCCAGTAAGCGCCGTCTGGCTATTTATTTGCCGCCTGGCTACGATCAGACTGCTGATCATTACCCCGTGGCATATTTCCTGGACGGCCAAAATATTTTCGGTGACGAAGGATCCTTTGCCGGGGGCTGGCACCTCCATACCCTGCTCAATGCCCGAGCTACTTTGGGCAAATTGGTGCCTGTCGTGATCGGCATCCACCATGGTGGCACGAACCGCGACGAGGAGCTTTCGCCCTGGCCAGTAGAAGAAGGGAAAAAAGCCCTCGGCGATGCCGTACTGGACTGGGTCAGCGGTCCGCTGACCGAGATGGTGGCCAAAGAGTTGCGAATCAAGAAAGGTCCCGAAAATACCCTGATCGGCGGATCCTCGCTCGGTGGTCTGCTATCGCTGTATGGCTTCTTCCGGCATAACGCTTGCTTTGGCAGGGCCTTGTGCATGTCTCCGGCACTTTGGGTAAACGAAGGAGAGATCTTTTTTTATGTCGCGAAGGCGAAAGCCGCCGGTGATCCCCGCGTTTACCTGGATTGCGGCGGACGCGAAGCTAAAGGCGTGGTGATCGAACATGCCAGGTGGATGTCCGAACTGCTGACGCGCAAGGGCTTTGTACCAGGGCGGCATCTGCTGTGGCGACCCGATAAGCGCGGTGCTCACAACGAACGGAGCTGGCGACGCCGCTTGCCTAGAGCCCTGAAATTCCTTTATGGCTGATAATCTTTACTACGAGACGCAACCCTAATAGAACGTCGGGTAGTTAAAGCCACCGATGGCGGCGTTCCCTTGCGCGATAGCTCCAGCAATTGTCCCACCAGCGCTACGACTCCAGCTCTTGATGGTATCCCAGTTTTCATAAACGGCAACCCCGGCAATGACAGTCGTGCCAACTATTGCCAGTGGAACACTGACCGGCGCGGATGCCACGAAAGCACTGGCACCAAGCAATATACCACTTCCAAATTTTAGCCCGCCGAGTGCTTGTTTTTCCCCGTTACCAGACGCCCAGCCGTGATAGAACTCATAACCACCTTCCACGATAGATGCGGCGCCTGCCAGAACCGGTGCCGCCTTGGCTGCCTTGCCAGCATGTTTCACTGACGAAGCTAGCAACTCGGCGACTCCCGATCCGACATAACCGGCACCGGCTGCTATGTCCTTGGAGCCAGCTAGCACTCTACCATTCGCCAGGTGGCTAATGCCTTCCGCCAGCTGGATGCTGCCTCCAACCATACCGACTGCCGAGAGACCCATTCCCAGTTTGCCGTGACCACCCATGTGCGCTGATCGCGTCTGGTGCGCGCTCTCTTCCATTGCTTCCAGCGGCACGCCAAGTTTGGCAATATCCCTGACTGCCTTGATATCCTTCCCGATCATACTGGCATCATGCAAAGCCGTGTCAGCAATATCCCTGGCTGCCTTGAGGTTTTTCTCGACTACCCTGGCTTTGTTCAAGGCATCCGCGGCTATTTTAGTTTCCCGCAGTTCCGAGGCGGCCTCCTTGGTGTGATTCACCATTCGGCTGTACTCGCCGGCTACCTGTCCCGGATGTTGCGCGTGGTGCTGCTCTGACTCATCTGACTCATGGGCATGAGTGGGTTGCTTGGGTCCTGGCGCGGTAGCATGGCAAACCCCAGGCCTCCCGGTGGGCTTAACATCTTTATGCAATGTGGCTTTATGCAATGTAGCAGGTGGTTCATGGTTCTCATCTAACGCTTGCACCTTGGCAATCAGCGCACGATAATCCGGCTGGCTCGGCTTTTGTCGCGCAGCTGCCTTGATTTCGACGCTATCGGCACCCATGGGGGCTTTGGCTTTCACCGGTTGATGACAATCAGGCGAAAGATAAGGAGCTTTCATTGGAGCCGGCAATATTTTTGCCGGAGTCTTCCGAGAATTGATCTCTCGGTCAGCCATTGCTTGCACCCCCATAGTGGCAAATCCTTCACCACACCAGATTCTTCTTTATTTTCATGAGAAATCTTGCGCTTTCTAAGAAAGCTTTAATACTCTAATTAGCCCAAAAGAAGCACTCCGCCGTGGACCTATGGCTGGTGCAGGAAGCGGAAAGCAAGCATAATAGCATTCCTCTTGTCGCCTGCTCGGGAATAGCAGCGGATCTGCCCTCATTGTTTGGAGCTATCTTGATGTTTTTAGGCATGGATATCGGATCGGTCAGCGTGAAGACCGCTTTTCTGACGTCAGATGGCGCGATTGAAGGCCAGGAGTACCGTCGGCATTTCGGCCGACCGCTGGAGACGGCGCGGCAGATGCTGGAAAGGGCGTATGCCGCACACCCGGGCATCCGCGCGCTCGGCTTCACCGGCTCGGGGGGCAAGGCGGTGGCAGATCTTCTGGCGGCGCCATTCGAGAACGAGGTCATCTGCCAGGCACGCGCAGCCGTACATCTGACCCCGCAGGCGCAGACCCTCATAGTGGTCGGCGGCGAGGATTCTTTCCTGGTCCTGCTGGAACCGCAGAGCCAGGAGGATGGACAGGTGCGAATTCGGGACTTTGCGATGAACGGGTTGTGCGCCGCCGGATGCGGGTCTTTCCTGGATCAACAGGCCTCGCGGCTGGAAGTGGCGATCGAAGGGGAGTTTGGCAAACTGGCGCTGGCTTCCACCCATCCGGCGCGGGTCGCGGGCCGTTGCAGCGTCTTTGCGAAGTCCGACATGATCCACCTGCAGCAGAAGGCCACCCCCGTGCGCGACATCGTGGC
>JACQUT010000096.1 GCA_016267585.1 Cyanobacteria bacterium NC_groundwater_1444_Ag_S-0.65um_54_12 | reverse complement strand
TACCGAACAATAACCAACGCGCCGCGGTATGTTGCCGGAGAGAATTGCGTTGGGTCAGTGAGATTGGCGGATCTGGTAAAAGATCGGGCGGTTTAGCGGCGATTGAAACACCGCTTGCACTCACTAAACGGAAACGGCCGGAATCCTGCACGATTTTTCGCAAGACGGCAATAAAACCGGTACGATCCGGAACGAGCAATATTCCTAATCCTCGCTCATCGCGAGTGATAGACCAGCCAGGGACAGCCAGAGTGAATATCGAGCACAAGCTTAGCCAAAGTGCTGAACATATGGACCACCGCTCGAGCGGCGATCTAGTACCTCTCACCAATTCGTTCCTCTACGCTGGCCTATCAGCTCGGGGAAAATTAACAAATCTGCTCCTGCTGTCTGGGCGCTGGCGATCGCCAATTCATGCAGTGTGAGATTGCGCTCGATATCTCCCGGCACTGGACTCAACTGAGCTAGGGCAACGCGAAACATCATGGACTTTAGCCGGCATTGACAGATTGCCGACCATTTTGCACGGTAGAGAGCGCTCGACTGACCTTGGCTTCCAGCTCGGCCAATATCTCATCAGCATAGCTATCCGCACCGGCTTGCTGACGTTGCACCTCTGCTGCGATCTCCTGTTGCATTCTTTCTGCCTCCGAGTTAGCTTGTTTTACAATCTCGCTCTCGCTGACCAAAACTCTAGCTTGTTGCTTCGCCTGCTGCAATATGTCATCCGCCTTTCTGCGGGCTTCGTCAAACAAATGTTCGCGCTGTGCAATAACTTCTTGCGCCCGTAAAAGTTCTTCCGGCAAAGACAGCTCAAGCTCTTCCAGCAAATCGAGAATACGGTCCTCTTGCAGGACGGTGTAATGAACAAAGGGGACTTTGAAGCCGCGAATCACCATTTCGCCGAGCTGGTGTATGAGTTCCTGAGCTTTCATGGTTTTGTCTCCTCGTCCTGAGTTGCCAGGGCAGCGAACCGCTCTCTTAATCTTCGATCTACCATGGCTGGCACAAAGCTAGAAGTATCGCCCCCCAGTTGTGCAACTTCTTTGACGGTAGAGGAAGATAAGAAGAGGTTTTGTGCGCTGGTCATCAAAAAGATAGTATCCAATTCGCTATTTAGCCGGCGATTAACAAGCGCGACGCGGAGCTCCGCATCGAAATCCGAAACGGCGCGCAGGCCTCGAATGAGCGTTCTGGCGCCTCGCTGCTTGGCAAATTCAGCTGTCAAACCTCGGAAGCTCTCAATGGTTACCTTCGGGTACTCGCCGATTACACTTTGCAACATGCTCACTCGCTCTGCTAGTGAAAATAGCCCGGGTTTTCCTGGATTTACCAGGACTGCTATGATTACGTGATCAAAGATTGCCAGGGCCCGTTCCAGGATATCGAGATGACCATTGGTAACGGGATCAAAGCTTCCGGGATAGATTGCAAGGCGCATGTTCGATTCTACGGCCTGGTTTCTAGACCGGCAACCTATCACCTGATCTCCAGCTTCTGTTTGCGCAAACGAACTGAACGTGGCGCTACCTCGATCAGCTCGTCATCTTGAATGTATTCCATGGCTCGCTCTAGCGTCATTTCTAGCGGGGTATGAATACGAACTAGCTCTTCTCCGGTAGAAGCGCGTACATTGGTCAATTTCTTGAACTTACATACATTAACCGCCAGATCTCTGGGGCGCGTATGTTCACCTACGATCATTCCACGATAAACTTTAGTGCCGGGTTTGACAAAAAAAACTCCACGATCTTCCAAAGCCATGAGCGCATAGGTAGTAGCTTCCCCTTCTTCTGAAGCGATCAATACCCCATTTCGCTGCAGTGGGATGTCACCGGCCCAGGGCTGGTAAGCAAAAAACGAATGGCTCATCAGCCCGGTTCCGCGCGTCAGACGCACCAGCTCGCTGCGAAAGCCGATCAGGCCCCGAGCTGGTAGCAAAAACTCTAGCAAAGTGCGAGAGCTAGTTGATTCTAGGCGCCGGAGTTCACCACGGCGACGTCCGAGTGTCTCGATGATTGAACCGGACCAGGTATCCGGTACGTCCAGGGAAAGCAGCTCAAATGGCTCATACAGCTGACCGTCATTATTCTTGCAGATTACTCTAGGCTTTGAGATCTGAAACTCGTATCCTTCGCGCCGCATAGTTTCTATTAAAATCCCCAAATGTAACTCGCCGCGTCCCGACACCAGAAAAGCGTCAGTGGACTCCATGTCTTCCACTCGCAAGGCCACGTTGCTCTGAATTTCGCGCTGCAAGCGCTCGCGCAACTGCCGGCTGGTCACATATCTGCCTTCACGTCCGGCAAAGGGACTATCGTTAACCGAAAAAGTCATTTGCAAGGTCGGTTCAGCAATTTCAATGGGTGGTAAAGCCAAAGATTCGGTAGCGTCAGCCAGCGTATCGCCGATATTGGCATCAGGGAAACCTGCTACCGCCACGATGTCGCCGACCTCGGCTTCCGTGACTTCCAAACGTTTCAGTCCCCGGAAAGTAAACAGCTTGGTTACCTTACCCCTGGTAAAACTACCGTCGGTTCGCAATAAAGCATAAAGTGCGCCCGCCCGTAA
The DNA here is from genome assembly GCA_016267585.1 of Cyanobacteria bacterium NC_groundwater_1444_Ag_S-0.65um_54_12. GTDB lineage: Bacteria > Cyanobacteriota > Sericytochromatia > S15B-MN24 > VGJW01 > JACQUT01. The sequence goes on along the minus strand of JACQUT010000096.1, from coordinate 1,310 downwards.
TTGCCCGTGGTGGATTCGTCCTATGACGATGCGGCCTAAATAATCGCTGTATTAGATGGTCGTTACTTGAAGTTGCAAAGGCTTGCCATGGTCTCCGCTGGGCGGTGAAACATTGCTAAGGATTGCCTCGAAAAGTGGTGCTAAATCGATCGCAGGTGTAGCAATACTCTTGCAAGCAGTCCCTGCCAAGCCGCTGGCATAGATTACCGGGAACTCTATTTGTTGATCGTCTGCTCCTAGATCGATGAAGAGATCGAGTACCAGATCGACAACTTCGGCAGGGCGACAGCCTGGACGATCGATCTTATTGATCACCACGATTGGTTTGAGGCCGCGTTCTAGTGCCTTGCGCAGCACGTAACGCGTTTGCGGCATTGGTCCTTCGAAAGCGTCCACGATTAGCAGGCAGCCATCGACCATGCCAAGCACGCGCTCTACTTCCCCGGAAAAGTCGGCATGCCCTGGGGTATCTACGATATTGATTTTGGTGTCCCGATACAGTACGGCAGTATTCTTGGCCAGGATAGTGATACCGCGCTCTCGCTCCAGATCTAGCGAGTCCATTACACAGGCATCTACCTGCTGGTTATCACGAAAGATACCAGATTGCCGCAGCATGGCATCCACTAGCGTGGTCTTGCCATGATCTACGTGCGCAATAATAGCAATGTTGCGTATCTGCTGTCTCATTATCTGCGATCGTACTTATTTGAGGGCCCGGAGGTCAATCCTGAAGCGGCGTGAGCATGAACTTACCCACTCTCCCCTGGCGCTTCGCGCCAAAGGGGATCCGATCTCTTGGGTGAACTCATGCTCACGCCGCTTACCATTCCTACACTATGCCATGCGACGGATTTCTTTCAAAGCATCAGTAAGGACTGTCAGCATAGAGTTGACGAGTTCGCGGCGTTCGCGATCGCTAGAGGTATTCTGCCACTGCCGGCGCAGGCTCTCGTAACGAGAGATAGCTCGATCAGCGACGTCATAGACCTGGCGCGCATCCCAACCGTAGCCACCGGAAGCCTCGGTCCGGATGCGTGAGACGGCGTTCGTCAAAGTATCGAGCATGCGTTGCTCGATGCGATCTTTTTCGCGATCGTTAGAGCTACGCAACCATTGATCTCGCAGGTCATCGTAACGATAAAGTGCATCCTGGGCGATCTGCACCGCCCGTCTCACAGTACTATGGTTACTGGTACTTACCTGATTGTTCTGCGCAGCTACCTGAAGAGGCGTTCCCGCCGTTCCGCCAGGCACCGTGCCGCAGCCCGCCAAGCCAGTAGAGAGCAGCACCACGCCGGCCACCAGAT
>JACQUT010000007.1 GCA_016267585.1 Cyanobacteria bacterium NC_groundwater_1444_Ag_S-0.65um_54_12 | reverse complement strand
GGCACCTGGAACTCGTCGCGCCGGTACGCGATGGCCAGCTTGTTTTCCCAGTCAACTGCCGCCGTCTCGTAAGTTGCCAGAAGATTGCCCTTTGCCGCAAAAGTGGAGTTATCCGGAGTATTGATCGAGGAATTCCGAACGGTGGCGAATGGTTGCTGGTTAGAGACTTTCGATTGTTGATAAGATCCTTCGAAAGGTTTTACTTTGATGGTCCAGCGCGGCTCGATAACTGTTCCATCATCCAGCAGCAAATCAGTAAATTCGGACAGATAATTGGTCGAAAAGCCGCCATGTCTTTTCTTCAAGTCGTAAAGATAAGCCAGCACTACATCCCGCAGACTCTCTGCATCGCTGATGCTATCGCTCGCTAATGGCTCACCGGTAGGGCGTAGCCAGGTAGCGAGATCGTCACCTACGATCGTTCGGAAAGCCGTGCTGGCAGCCAGCGCGTCTACGGTCACCACGCGGTAACGCTCGGTATCGACGATTGCGCGGCCACCGAGCAAGCCGGAAGCTGCCTGATAACCGGCAAAGGCATAAAGTTCACGTTCGGAATTCCGGGCATGCACCAGCTTGATCTGCGCACCGGTCAAGCTGCCAAGCACTAGCCGCTGATTGCCAGGTATCCAATTTTCCGCGATAAAGCGGGGAATCTCGCCCAAGGTGTCACTGCCTCTGGTTTTTTGCTGAACGATGGCGAGCTCCGAGTCAGTGGTTCTACGCAGGATGCTGGCAATGATTCGTGCCCACTGGGAATCAAGGTATTGTAATTGCGGCTTACCAGTCTCGTTTGTCAACCGACGATCATGTTCCACTAGCCGTCGCATGTCCGGCAAGATGGCCTCGCTGCTGGTCGCGGCATAATCACTGAAGAGCTCGAACGCTCGCCACGATCGCGTGCTGTCGGCGATTGCCAGCTCACGAACCAGCTGCACGCTGTTACGGAGCCCGGACAACGTGAAGCGCTTTTTAATGGCCGGGTACGAGCGCAGGGGATTAGCGGTGCGGTCTTCTTGCCAACCCACTGAAGCTTCCCGCCGAAATTGCAGCTCTAGCAGGCCGCATTGAAACGATTCGACGCCAGCCAGCAACCAGGCTCCAGGTCTGCGCGTACGCCCTGGCGCGAGTGCCACGAAACTTTGCTCGTAATCGGCTTCCGAACTGCTGGGTTCGTGGGTCAAGACGGCTGCAACCCCAAATGCGGCCTCGCGCAGTTCCCGCAGGCGATCTTCGCGTAGATTGGTCACCACGACGCTGCCATCGACACCATCAGATTGCGCTTCGGCCAGTGCATGTTCCAGCGCTTGCCGCGGATCTTGACCTTGCCAACCGCTGCGCTGGCCGATGAGCCCGTCCCTTCCCAGCGCCAGGGTGTCGGCGATGCCGATGATGGCTATCCGCAACCCGTTCACGGTGCGGATGACGTAAGGCTGCAACTTGATACCAGCGGGCGGTATCAGGTTTGCCGCGACCAGGGGTACCGCTTCGGCCAGGCGTTTTTGCGAATCATAGGGCAATCTCAACTCATCATGGTAAGGTACGAGCGCAGCTAGCCCCATCTTGGGTACTTCCGCCAGGGTGTCGGCCAGTAACCTCTCGTGTAATGCATCGTCTGCGCTTCCGACCAGATTGCCGGCATCCACGCGCAGCGCCGAGTACTGTTCCTTGAGCTGATATGCCAGGGCATGCAGTTCGGGGCCACCCAGACGATATCCGATAGCGCGTAGCTGATAGGTGCGCCGGCCGCGCGTGACGCGTATCAGTGCTGACCCGCCGGCATGCCAGTGCCAGGCCGGTGCCGTTTGCAGCAAATTGGGGGGTGGTGGCGTACCGTCTGCGCTGAAGATCTGTAGCGGCCTGCCGTCTGGACTGCGCGCCGCAAACAAAGCTCCGCTCACCACTCTGGCATCCGGATCATAGCCGGTGGCCTCGAGCTTGCGGAAAAGCCAGTCCACGATCCAGGGCGACTCGGCAGCCGGCAATTGAAACAAGACCGCATAGTTCGAGCGGAGCACCGGCAGCCTCGTACCCTCATCCACCAGGGCGATACCGGTCCCCGCAAAGATGGCGCGGGCGGTCTGGGCATTGAGGGTATCTTCCGGTGACCAGAGATACCAGCGGTCATGGCGCAGCGTGCCTAATTCAAACTCTAAACCGCCAGCTGTGACATCCTCTTGGTACTCGAGATTATAGAGCGGCCATATTTCATTTATTATTGAACTGGCACGGTACAGCCCCCCGGTTGCGGCGGTGTAAACGATGTGAACGCTGGGACGCGCCGCTACTTTTTTTGCCGGCTCGGGCAGGATCTCGTGCGGGATCTCCGCGCGGCTGCCAGATCGCTCTGGCGCTGTTGCTGCCGGCTCTGGCCAGGCTGGCGCAATGAAAGCGCAAAAACTGATTAGAGCCATAACAAAAAGCAGCGTTGGCCTGACAAGCATGACAATTTTATACCAGCAAACCATGAGTGGTGCCACCTGCTGACAATTTAACCTGAAGATCCGGCAATTATTGCCGATTCTCCCAACCGGGAGGTACGTGCGGTAAGTCACAGCCGGCGAGCGGAGTATTGTTCTACTATTCAGCTACGCGGTAGGGGAAGCGTAGCGTTAATTTACTGCTTGTCGGGTATATCTTTAACTAGCGTTTTTGCAAATGTTCGGTGAACGAACCTTGCCGGCACCCAGGGATGAGGTGTGCGTCTAGCCAGTGGATGGCAAAAGATAGCAGGAGGTCATTGGGTGCTCGAAGGGCTCTTCCCTGGTTCGCTGGGGATCATGCATGCAGCCCTGGGGGGGTTGCAAAAGCGGGAAGCAGCCATCAGTGAGAATCTGGCAAATATCGATACTCCCAGTTATAAACGTCTGGAAGTGGGATTCGAATCATTATTGCGCCGCTATCGTGCCAGGCACTCGGCAGACTCGTTCGATTTATCGACTACTAGCCCGCAGCATTTTTCGGCAGGTCCCCAGGTTATGGCTGATATCGTTCCCGTGACCTGGCGTTCGACCGGAACAGCAGTCCGTAATGATGGCAACAACGTGGATGTAGACTTTGAAATGACGCTACTCGCGCAAACTGAACTGACTTATAACTCTCTAGCTGAGCTGATGAAGCGCGATTTCGAAGGGCTAAAGAGCGTGCTACGCGGAGGATGATTTTATGAGCACCTTCAAGGGTTTACATATTGCAGCTAGCGGCTTGACTGCCCAGCGTTTTCGCATGGACATAATCGCTAGCAACTTGGCTAATGTCCATACTACTCGCACTGCCAACAATGAGCCCTTTCGGCGCCAGCTCGTGATATTTCAGGCGCGGCAGGGTGCCGTACCCGGTGTCGAGGTAGTGGGACTTCAGCAGGATCCCTCACCTTTTCAGCGCGTCTATGATCCAGGTAATCCCGATGCTGACGGTGAGGGGTATGTCCGGTTACCTAACATCAATTCCATCCTCGAGATGACTGACATGGTTTCCGCTACCCGCAGTTACGAAGCCAATATCACTGCTATCCAGGCGATCAAGGGTATGGCTACCAAAGCCCTGGAGATCTGACCCCGTGCCCTACCTTCCGGAAATCAGTCCAGTTCCAGTCAGTGCGGTGCTCGCACCGCGTGGTAACGGAAGCGGTAATAAGTTCGCCAAAATGCTGGAGCAGGCCAAAACTTCGCAGCTTGACTCAACAAATAGGCAAGAAAAAGAGCAACTACCGGTGACAGAAATCTTTCAGCCGCTCGGAGATTTTTTGGGACAGGTCAACACCATGGCATTGCAAGCCGGAGAGTTAAAAGAGCAGTTAGCCAGTGGCGAAGACGTAGCATTGCACGATGTGATGATCGCTGCCGAAAAGGCCAGCATCAGCATCCAGCTTACTACGCAGATCCGCAACAAACTACTGGAAGCCTATCAGGAAATAATGCGAATGCAAGTCTAGGGTAGCTTGGGGGTAGGTGGGTGAGCGTGATGTGAACGAATTCTTACAGCAAATTCGATCTGATCTGACGCGGATCTGGAGTGCGCTGAGCCGTACCCAGAGGCTGCTTTTCTTGGTTATCGCGCTTGGCTTTATCGTAGCAGTGGTTTTGCTGATTGCCTGGGCCCAAAGTCCTGATTATCAGCCAGTTTATACTAACCTGGACGAGACAGATGCCGGCGCTATTATCGAAGCTTTGCAAACGGCAAAAATTCCCTATCAGCTGAGCCCGGACGGTAAAAGGATCAGCGTGCCAGGTCCCCGCGTCGCCGAAGTTCGATTACAATTGGCCCAAAAAGGCTTACCGGCTGGTGGTGGCCAGCTCGGCTATGCGGAACTTTTCGATAAAGGACAATTGTTTGGTCAAACTGATGCTCTGCAGCGCCTGAATATGCGGCGAGCGCTGCAGGGTGAGCTTGGCAAAACGATCAAGACCATGGCTGGCGTAGAGAATGCCCGGGTAGCACTGGCTATTCCTGAACCTTCCTTGTTCAGCGAAAGTGATCAGGGTAGCGAGCCTTCCGCTACCGTCTTGCTCAAGTTGAAACCCGGTACCGCTTTTGGCAAGGAGCAAGCACAAACCATCGTCCACTTGGTGGCAAAATCAGTCGAGCGCTTGCGTGAACATAATGTCATCATTGCCGACACTGTTGGGCATAATTACACGCAGGAACTCAATTTCGGTGACGAGGAGAGTCAACTTTCCGCGTCTCAATTGGATGTCAAGCGTAGCTTCGAAACGAACTTGCGCCGGAATCTCCAGGGCATGCTCGATCGTATTCTCGGGGTGAACGGTGCGGTGGTGCAGGTACAATCCGAATTCGATTTCAATCGAGTAGAGTTGAATCAAGAAATCTATCAGCCGGTACTGCAGACACCTGATGGTACCCGTAGTGGACTTATTCGTAGCCAGCGCGAAGCTGTCGAGGCATACGTAGGCCGACCACAGGTAGCTGGTGGGGCTGCTGGTACTGCGGCCAACATACCAACCTACCAGGCGTCGGAATCAATGGGTAGCAATCAGGGCGATTACCGGCGCACGGAAGTTACCCGTAACTACGAAATAAACAAGGAAGTCAAGCGGCAACAAAAACCACCAGCCGAGCTGAAACGCTTATCAGTTTCGGTGGCGCTCAATGGCGATATAGCCGAAGAACAGCGCCAGAGCCTGGAAACCATGATCGCAGCGGGCGCTGGT
>JACQUT010000108.1 GCA_016267585.1 Cyanobacteria bacterium NC_groundwater_1444_Ag_S-0.65um_54_12 | reverse complement strand
GCTCTCGTTATCACGTAAATTGGCCAAGCAACAGCCAGGTTCGCCAAAGAAGCCAGCAACCACAGCTCGTCAAACCGCAGCCAGTTATGATGAATGATAGCTAATATTCCTTCTTGCAGTAGTGTCGCCATGACGACGAGCGGTAAAATGATGATTGTTCGTCTTACGTTAAGAACCGGGCGTACCGTACCGGCTAACAAACCAATGATACTGCGCAGAATCAGAAAATGAATGCCTTCACCTACCAATATATCTTCCATTGCGCCCGCCAAGAGTCCGAAAATCAAGCCAACCCTGGGACCTGCTAGAGCGGCCCAAGCTATTGTCATGACTAGCAGCAGGTCGACGCGTATCGGACCCCAGCACGCGAGCGCCGTAGCCTGAAGACCACCTAGTGAAACTAGCATGGCTACACCCAGCAACCAAGCTAGCAATTTGCCTTCTTGATTTGTAAACTCTTGAGTACTCATCACGGCAGCTCGGATAACGGGTCCAATACCAGTACTTCTTCCAGGCGATCGAGATCGGCTTGGGGAGCAACGGAAACTTGCGGAGTAATGGCATCCGGTTGCCGGATAACCCGGGCGACTTTACCCAAGAGTAATCCCTTGGGATAGATGTTCCCATAACCGCTAGTTACCAATGAATCACCTATGCGAAAATCCACTTGCTGCTGCAAATAGCGCATGGTTAACATTGCTCCACCTTCGCCCACCAATACCCCTGGCGAACGCGATCGTTGATCGACAAAAGAGACTTGATTGCCTGGATCTGTCAGGAGAGACACCTCCGAGATCCGGTCACCTGACTTGCTTACTCGACCCACCACGCCGCTTGGCACTAGCACCACGGCATCGCTAGCAACACCTTCTTTACGTCCCTTATCAAGATAGATACGAGCATGCCAATTATCCGGTGAACGTCCAATAACTCTGGCAAAGCGTCCTTTAGTCGGCAAGCTATTTGCCAAGTCCAGCAAAGCACGCAGCCTGTCCACTTCCGCTGCGGCTTCGGTCCGCCGGATCAACTCGTATTCAATTTCAGCTAGTCGTAATTTGAACTGTTTGTTGTCCTGTTGCAGCCGAGTCAGATCCTGGAAGTAGCCAGCTCCTCCGCGAAATGTGGAGAAAATCGCCTGAATTCCTAGCCAAACCGGTCGCAGTAACTCTGGCAACAAAATACTTCGCCCATTTGTCCAGCTAGTCAGGCCAGCAACCAATACCAGAGCCGTCAAAAAAGCAATTTCACGTAAGGGAAGGCGTTTTATTATGGTTTCTTGTTCCTATGCAGTACCGACGACGCGTTTCAGCGTCGGGAATTCCTCTAACACTCGGCCGGTTCCCAAAACTACACATGAGAGAGGGTCGTCCGCTATATGAACCGGCATCTCGGTATCATGGCTGATCAGTTCATCTAATCCTTGCAGCAACGCTCCACCACCTGCCAATACTATGCCACGGTCGATGATATCGGCAGCTAGCTCTGGTGGAGTTTTTTCCAAGGTATACCGTACCGTATCGACAATAGCTTGCACTGGCTCCTGAATTGCCTCTCGCACCTCCGACGAGCTGATCGTTACAGTACGTGGCAAGCCGCTGACCAAATTGAGCCCCCGAACTTCCATGATCTTTTCGTCACCTCGGGGGTAAGCGGAACCTAAACGGATTTTAATCTCTTCTGCTGTACGTTCACCGATCGAAAGATTATGAACCTTTTTTAAAAAATGTACGACTGCTTCGGTAAGTTCATCGCCTGCTACCCGAACGGAGCGCGAAACGACGATTCCACCTAATGATATGACCGCAACTTCAGTGGTTCCCCCGCCGATGTCCACGATCATCGAGCCGGTAGGTTCTGATACCGGCAATCCGGCTCCGATGGCAGCGGCCATCGGCTCTTCGATCAGATATACTTCGCGTGCTCCGGCCTGATATGCGGCATCCTGGACAGCTCGCCGCTCCACGCCAGTTACGCCAGAAGGAATACCTATGACCATCCGGGGACGAAAAATTCCCTGGCGTTCGTGCACCTTCTGAATAAAGTGCTTGAGCATCGTCTCGGCGACGTCAAAATCAGCAATGACCCCGTCCATCAGGGGACGAATGGCAATTATGTTACCCGGGGTGCGGCCAAGCATCTGCTTGGCTTCCTCACCTACCGCCAGCGCTACATTGCGCTGGTTCTGCTGGATGGCAACAACACTCGGTTCCCGGAGCACGATACCCTTTCCCCTGACAAATACCAGCGTGTTGGCGGTTCCAAGATCAATTCCCATGTCGCGGCTAAACCGACTGATAATGCCATCGAACACGGTCAAATCCTTCCTTTACTCATACTATCGGGAGCTCGAACTCTCCCCACAGGACGGTACTAGCGCGCAGGCTAACATAGCGTCCTTGACCTATCACCAGATGATCCAGCAGCGGAATACCCATGACCGAAGCCGCGGCGATTAACCGGCGTGTTGCTTCGCAATCCGCTTCACTGGGTGTGGGGTCACCCGAAGGATGATTATGCGCTAAAAGCAAACTTGCTGCTCCGCGCCTGACTGCTTCTCGAAAAACTTCCCGCGGATGCAGCGCTACCCCGGCTAGACCACCTATGGCAATGGTGTAGGTAGCAACCAACCCTCCTTTGGCGTCGAGCAACAAAGCTATCACATGCTCTTCGCGCTCGCCAGACAATTGCGGAGCTACTATGGCAAAAGCGTCGGTTGCAGTTTGTACCGGGTTACGCTGCGCCTTCATCGCCATGAGACGCCGCCCGAATTCCAGAGCCGCCGAGAGCCTGGTTGCTTTGGCGATTCCCACTCCGGATACGCGGCAAAGTTCTTCTATGCTCGCTTCCGCTAGACCGACACCGCCAAAAGTATCGATCAATTCTGCAGCAACCGCCAGGACACCGGAGCCTGGTCGTCCAGTCGAAAGCAAAATAGCAAGTAGCTCGGTCTCGGAAAGGGCACGGGCTCCCAGGCGCTGCAACCGCTCACGTGGCTTGGTCATAACACTGTCCAGCCTAACTGGCGCAGGGCGAGACCCAAGCGAAATAGTGGCAACCCGACCACGTTATGATAGTCTCCGCTGATACCGGCTACTAATAATGCGCCACGACCCTGAGCCGCATAAGCACCAGCCTTATCAAGCGGCTCACCGGTGGCTACATAAGCCGTGATTTCCGTTGGTTCTAGTTGACGAATACCAACCAACGTTGTCTCGACTCCCGAGACGATATTGCCACCGCTCATGACAGCAAAGCCAGTCACTACCTCATGCTCGCGACCTGCCAGACGAAAAAGCATCAATTCAGCCGCTTTGGGATTTTCTGGCTTGCCTAACACTTGCTGATCGATGACAACTACCGTATCGCCGGCAATCACTATATCGGCTGCTGGGTGGCGTTCGGCTCCCGCTTGCGCTTTTTGCCGTGCCAGACGCTCAACGGCCGGTCCGGGCGACTCGCTAACCATGAATCGCTCATCTACCACTACGGCATCGTCAACCAGAAATGGTATGCCTAGTTGGCGCAACAGTGCCGCCCGGCGCGGCGATGCCGATGCCAGAATAGTTTGGGCGTGGTCGAGGCGTCGAAGCTGCAACATAAATCCGATTGCGTATTGTACCGCGCCCTAGACTCTTCTGTGATGGATTTTCGCGAACGAAACGGTTATATATTCGTTATGGCGCTGCTAATATGAACCGTAAAGGTGTTCGCTCTCGATATCTAGCAAGGGGTTACGGAAATCGCCTTCCAGGTGCAAGTAAGGCGACAGTGCACCGCCGGTGACCCTGATCCTGACACCCCCGCTGCCAGAACCTACCAGCGCTGGCACATGCAGCGTGAGCGCATGGTCGGTGCGCTCGATTCCCGAGCTATCGTACGGTATGAAAAAGGCTTGCTCGCCATCGGTACGGAGCTTCCACGCCCGATTACCATGTTCATCGTACAAATCTGGCGTAAGAGCTGCGATGGCAAGGAAAGGCGCGATATCGAGGCCTGCCGTAGTGTCAGATTTCGCCTTCTTGGCGCCCACTATTCGACGGCCAATCTCTGAAGACGGCACCTTCAGGAATACTTGCGCTCCTTTGGCGGCGTCACCGCTCCGGGAAGTTGCCATGCTCTTGGACATTCCCACTCCAGAAGTTTTTCCAATCTGATGGGGGTCCGGTACAAAGACCTCGCCGGTGGCATCGCTGATCAGCTCCCAATGGCCAGCACCGACACCACTAGGGGTAGGTAGCGGAGGTATCGGAGGCGATTGCGAAGTAGCAGGACTGGCCGGTAATAGCCAGCTCAGGCAAAAGATCCCAAAAGAACTGACCAAGGTCCAGCCAAAACTGGTTGCTATCCGCCCTCGTTGCTGCTTTACCTTCATCTTGCCCTCCTCCGCTTACCGCGTACCAGTCAATCCGGTGAATTGCTTTGCCGTATTGATAGCTTGGCCCGCCACAAGTTCCGCTTGCCAGTCGTACGACCACTTCTTCTGCGGCGTAGTCACATAAGTACGGCCATGGAGATAATTGCCGCTCTCTTTTACCAGCACCTCGCTCTCTACCCTGCTACCGCGGGGGGCCGGGGTACGCCACTTTAGCAACTGGCGATCGTTCACCCGACCAGCAATGGGGAAAGCGGCCATCAGACCTTTGGGCAAGGGTTTCACCCCGATGGTGGGCACGGCCAGACCACGAATCTTCCCCTCATCACTGCGCAAGCGCAAGATACCGCCAATGTTATTCTCGCCGTCTTTGCCCACCCACACGTAAGTGCCCTCGGTATTCTTGGCCAAACCTAGCGAGATCCAGTCCCAGCTAGCAAACCAGCGACGCTGCCCGTCAGGCGACACGCGACGGAAACCTCGCCTGGACCAGGCGTTGCCCAGCGGATCGCGCTCGGCACGCGTAGCGATGGCATCGATACCCCAATGCTGCACCGGGTGAACCTCTCCCTGGTCGGAAACCGCATTGGAATCGGTATCTACCCAGATGCCCAGTCCAGCCAGTTCCGCACCGGCTAACCAGCCATCCTTGTTACGATCCAAAGTGGCCAGGGGCTCGTAACCATCTTTCCAGCGCTTGTTCCAGGTATGGTTCCCGAAGAGTTGCCATCCCGAAGTGATCTGGCCTTTGCCTTCGGGATCCCAGACCAGGAGCCCGGAGCGCGGTCCGACCCATTCCCAGATGATCTTGCCGGTGCCATCCAGATCGAAGCTGCGCAGCGCGGCATCGGCTACCGAGCGCCCGGGTTGCAAGCGCCAGCTACTGCCTGCCAGCAGATCGGGCTTGTTCAACCCGGTCAGATCGAAGATGATCGGGCTGGCAGTATATGCGTAACCTTGCATGTTGATATTAACGCTAGCACCATCGCGCAAGGTCACGGTTCGCTCGCCCAGCACGGCATTTTCGGCCAAGCCGACCAGTTCACCTGGATC
>JACQUT010000088.1 GCA_016267585.1 Cyanobacteria bacterium NC_groundwater_1444_Ag_S-0.65um_54_12 | reverse complement strand
CCGGAGCCGGCGGCTCGCGCTCAAGAAAATCTCCTGGTGAGTAGTTACGATTGTTCTTTACTGTCCGTTATGTTTAACTTTTCGCGGCAAGAAGCCGAGTGCTTGTCTAACGTCAGTTAATTCACGCTAAAGATGGCTTTAAGAATTGAAGCGCTTTAGCCGCAGCGCGTTCAGTACGACCGAGAGCGACGAGAGTGCCATCGCACCGCCAGCGATCGCCGGCGACAAGAGAAGGTGGAAAGCCGGATAAAGCACACCGGCTGCCAGCGGAATACCTGAAATATTATAAGCGAAGGCCCAAAAGAGATTCTGCTTGATGTTGGACAAGGTAGCGCGCGCTAGCTTGATGGCAGCGGCCACTGTCCGCAGGTCATCGGCCAGGAGTGTCACCCCGGAAACTGCCACCGCCACATCGGTTCCCGTACCGATGGCAATTCCCACATCCGCCGTTGCCAGTGCCGGAGCATCATTCACGCCATCGCCGATCATGGCGACCATCCCGTGTTCTGCCTGCAATTGCTGAATAGCTGCTGCCTTATCTGCCGGCAGTACCTCGGCACGCACCTGGCTGATACCCAGCTCATGGGCCATGGCCCGGGCGGTCTGGTGGCGATCGCCCGTGAGCATGACTACTTGCAATCCCAGTTGCCTCAGCGCAGCGATCGTCTCGCGTGCCTCGGGCCGGGGCAGGTCTCGCAGGCCGATCACGCCAGCCGGCTTGCCAGCAATCGCTACCAGCACCGGGGTATGACCTGCCGCAGCCAGACGCTCGGCGGTAGCTAACATGGCGGAATCTTGCCAACCCGCAGCCGCCAGATAATGGCCAGTACCAATGAGCACCTGCTGACCAGCTAGCTGGGCGGTGAGACCGCGACCCGGTTCGCTAGAGAATTGCTCGACCGGCATGAGTTCAAGCTGTCGCTCGGTAGACTCGCGTACTATCGCCTGGCCTAAAGGGTGCTCGGAACGTGCTTCGGCACTGGCAGCGAGACCTAGCAGGTCAGTTGCGGTGTAGGGCGCAATCGGCACAATCTCACTGACCCGTGGCTGTCCCCGGGTCAGGGTACCGGTTTTATCAAAAACTACCGTCTTGACACGGCAGAGAGTCTCCAGCGCTTCGGCATTCTTGAAGAGGATACCTAGCTGGGCCCCTTTACCAGTCCCGACCATGATCGAGATGGGCGTAGCCAACCCCATCGCGCACGGACAGGCAATGATCAGCACGGCCACTGCATTTGCCAGTGCCATGGCACTTCCGCTCTGCCCGGAAACCAGGTACCAGACCAGGAAAGTGCTGACGGATAGCGCGATGATAACCGGAACGAACACCCCTACGAAGCGATCTGCTACCCGCTGAATGGGCGCGCGCGATGCCTGGGCCGCCGTTACCAGGTCGATGATTCCAGCCAGCGTAGTGCCAGCGCCTACTCGCGTCGCTTCCACCACCAGAGCACCGTTCGAGTTGAGCGTGCCGCCGATAACCACATCCCCGGGACCACAGGATACCGGTATGCTTTCGCCGGTCAGCATGCTCTGATCGATGCTGCTCGTCCCTTCTGACACCAGCCCATCGGTAGGGATACGTTCACCGGGCCGAATAATCATTCGATCACCGATTTGCAGATCATCGACCGGGATTTCTTGCTCACCGGCAGTGCGCAATACTCGCGCGGTGGGTGGCCGCAGCGCTACTAACTGGCGTATGGCAGCGGAAGCATGACGCTTGGCAATGGCTTCCAGTTGCTTACCGAGCAAAATCAGTACAATTATTACAGCGACGCCATCGTAGTAGACATGTACTGCCCCGTGCATGCTGGCGCTTGCCTGAAGCCAGCCGGGGAACAGGGTCAGCACCACGCTATACCAGAAAGCCGCATTAGTCCCCAGCGAGACCAGTGTGTCCATAGTTGCCGAGCGGCGCAGCAGAGCATGCCAAGCACCACGGTGAAACGGCCAACCCACCCAGAACATTATTGGCAACGTCAAAAGGCCCAGAATAATATTGAGCGATTTGCTCGCTGCTAGCCACGGGTACCAGCTAGCTAGCTCTGGTAACATTTCACCTGAGCTCAGCAGTACAAGCAAAAATGCCAGCGGTATGCCTGACCGGAGTCGGAGTCGGTTCATCCGCTCTTGATCGTGACGGGCGGAAGCAGCGGGAGCTGGTATCGCAGGAAAACCACCCGGCGCAGCAAGCTGTGCTTGATATCCGGCCTGCTCGATGATATCCGTCAGTTGATCAGGATCAATCTGATCCGCTAAAAAGCTGATCGTCGCACTCTCCGCAGCAAAGCTGACCGCTGCCGCCGTCACACCTTTGGCGCGCAGCAAAGCTTGCTCAATAGTAGCGCTACAAGAAGCGCAAGACATTCCGCCAATTTTGAGTGTGACTTTTTCTACTGCCGGCGGCATGAGATTGACAGCCATTCAGATTGCTGACAGCGAGGCCGCGCGAGCGGCATTGGCCCGGTCACTGTTGCCTGCCAGCTCATATATCTTGGCAACTTTGAAAACATCTAGCAGGTCGATATCAATATTGCCGTCTCGAGATTCATAGTCCAGAATTTCCAAGGCTTTTTCTGGTTGAACGGCTTTCTTGTAAGGGCGATCGCTAGCAGTGAGTGCGTCGTAGATATCCGAGATGGTCATCATTCTAGCTTGTATCGGGATTTCCTTGGATTGCAAGCGATTGGGATAACCCGAGCCATTGAGTTTTTCATGATGAGCATAGGCGATCGTCGGAACTCCTTGCAGCTCGGTCGTCCACGGTATCTGGGAAAGGAAGCGATAGGTATGAGCGACGTGGCTTTCTATTTCGAGTCGCTCCTTGGCGTCTAAACTGCCGCGCCGGATCGAGAGATAACCTACCTCCTCTGGTGTCAAAAGATTCCGCATTCTGCTGTCAGCATCGCAATAGGTTCTTTGCGCTATTTCCAGTAAAGTCGAAAAATTGCCATCTTCGAGTACCGTAGGCTCGTTAGCTTCGGTGATAATGCGCAAAAAATGTTCAATTTCCTCGAAGTACTTTTCATAGTCTGCTTTGAAATATGCTATTTGCGACAGGAATTCTTCTCGTCCCTTTTCCAGGACATAGGCTAGTT
>JACQUT010000003.1 GCA_016267585.1 Cyanobacteria bacterium NC_groundwater_1444_Ag_S-0.65um_54_12 | reverse complement strand
TTGTCATACTGCGTCAACCATGGATGGGTCTGCCCGGTCAGAGTTGCCGCTGCCGCACTTTGCTCGGTAACCGCCATGGGTAACTCAAGAGGAGCCAGGGACTGCTGATGTGGCAATTGCGTAGCGCTGACGATCGGGCGGTAGAGCGCCTGGCTGCCGAGCTGGCCTTGCCGCGCGTCGTGACACGTGTCTTGTATCTGCGCGGTTATAGAGACGCTGAAGCCGCCAGGAGTTTTATCTCGGCCCGTGACGATCTGACATTATTGGCCAAGCCGGTGTGTTCCCCGGCCATGGCACGTGCGGTTTCGCGGATCCAGCAAGCAATCGTCAACAAAGAACGCATCGGCCTGTATGGTGATTATGACTGCGATGGCGTTACTAGCTCAGCTATACTTTATCGCTACTTGAAGCGAGGCCTGGCGGCAGATATCCAGCCCCGACTGCCCGATCGCTTCGTGGATGGCTACGGCATCCATCCGGCTGCCATCGCGCAATTTGTCGAGCGGGGCTGCAGCTTGATCCTGACTTGCGATAACGGCATTTCGGCGCTAGCTGCCGCCACTCGGGCTCGTGAGCTAGGTGTAGATCTGATAGTTACCGATCACCACCAAATAGGTGACAGTCTTCCGGAGGCTTATGCCCTGGTTCATCCCCAGATAGACTTCCCCCAGCTAGCAGATCTTTGCGGAGCTGGTGTAGCTTTCTTGCTCGTCATTGCCCTGGAAGGTCAATTGTCCAGACGATTGGAATCATTTCTCGATCTGGTGGCACTCGGTACCGTCGGAGATGTGGTGCCGCTGACCGGACCTAACCGTTCGCTCTTGTGGGCTGGCATCCAGCGCATCCGACGCAATTTGGCCCATCCTGGCGTAAAGGCCCTGGTGCTTGACGCCAAAATCTCGCCAGAACAGCTTACGGCGCACGATCTGGGCTTCAAACTTTGTCCGCGGCTCAATGCACCAGGCCGCATCGAGACTCCGGATAGCGGCTTCCAGCTGTTGATCACCAATGATCGAAAGGAAGCACAAGTTCTGGCTGACCGTCTCTCTGGGCTGAACAGTGAACGTCAGGAACTGACTAAAAAATTGGAAGCCGAAGTGTTCGAGACCATCGAGACCGAGTGGGATCTGGATAGCGAACCTTTCGTCGTGCTGGCTCGGTCAGATTTCCATCACGGCGTCATGGGGTTAATCGCTGGGCGTGCAGTAGAACGCTTCCAGACACCAGTGCTGCTCCTTTCGGCCAATGCTGACGGAACTTGGCGCGGTTCCGGTCGTTCACCGGAGAGCGTGCATCTTTACCAGGCACTCCAGGCTTGCTCCGATCAACTACTGGGCTTTGGTGGACATGCCAGAGCCGCCGGTTGTCGTCTGGCCCCGGAGGGAATCGCGGCGCTGCGCGCGGCTCTTAACGCTTACCTGATACAGCAAGGCTGGCGAAGGCGTTCGGACGTGGTATGGCTCGATGCCGAGTTGCCGTTCAGCGAAAGCACGCCAGCGCTGCTGAAGGCGCTGGATTTGCTGGAACCTCATGGTTCCGGCCATCAGCCACCGGCTTTCGGTTTGCTGAATGCTCGGGTGGTGGGCACCGACCAGAGCAAAAACGAGCGACACCTGCTGCTGCGGCTCGACGATGGCGAGGTTATCGCTGTGGCCTGGGCATGGAACAAAGCACAGTTGGGTTTGCAACCCGGCGATTGGATAAGGCTTACCTACCATTCCCGCTGGAATACTTATAAAGGGCGCACTGCCTTACAACATGTCGCCGATCTGATCGAGCGAATAGAGCAGCCGTCACCTGGTTCCCAGAAAGCTGAAAGAGTCGTGAGCAGTGCCGCGAGTGACCAGAACGAACAAACAACCCGCGCTCGCCTGATCGATGCTCGCCCTCGCAATCACGAGTCAATCTGGCATGACGCGGCAGATGGCTCACCGGAATGGTCATATGCGATTGACGAGTCACCCACCGTCGCAGTTTATGCCCATGGCGCGCCAGCCGGGCCCGGACACTGGTTAAGACCTCCGGTTACCGTTCCACCAGGTACCACTGCGATCATAGTTCAGGACGTGCCGGCTGATTCGATCACCTGGCAGCAGCTGGTAGCTGCTGCCGAGCAGGTGGTAATGGCTTGGGATGATCTCGACGAGGCGGAGCTAGCACCAGCAACCCTCGAGTCATTATATTGTTACCTGGCCGAGCGGCGCGGCCTGGAGCTTTTTACGGCGATCGCCCATGCCCCCGCTCCCTTGCTAGAGGCGCAGGCAGCCATCAGAATCTTTCGCGAAGCTGGCCTGATGGTATGCCAGCAAGGTGAATGGCGCTTGCTGGCGCCGCCCGCTGGGGTGATCAGTTTGCCCGAGCTAGCAGCTTATCGCCGTTACCGGCAAGATCGCTCATTTCGAATGCGCCTCGCTACCGCGAGTGTCGCGGAGGCTTATGCCTTGCTGGATGCAAGGCCCGCTAGTTCTTGATTCCGCCCAAAGCTGAGCAATTCGTAAAGCCACTGGTAAAATAACCAAAATGAGCCCCGCCTTCAAGCTGCATGCGCCGTATCCGCCAGCCGGCGACCAGCCCGCAGCCATCGATGCGATCGCAGATGGCTTCGCGGCAGGCATGCCGCGCCAGATCTTGCTGGGAGCGACCGGCACGGGCAAAACTTTCACCATGGCAGCGGTGATCGAGCGCTTGCAGCGCCCGACCCTCGTGCTGGCTCATAACAAGACCCTGGCGGCACAGCTGTGCAACGAGTTTCGCGAGCTATTCCCCGAGAACGCGGTCGAATACTTCATCAGTTACTACGACTATTACCAGCCGGAAGCCTATCTTCCTGCTACTGATACCTATATCGAGAAAACTAGCGCCATCAATGATGAGATCGATCGCCTGCGCCATTCTGCTACGCGCGCCCTGCTAGAACGGCCCGATACCATAGTGGTAGCCTCGGTTTCTTGCATCTACGGCCTGGGGCCGCCAGAAGAGTACTTGCGCGGTGCCATTCGCCTGGGAATCGGAGACCGGGTACAACGCGGTGAACTTTTACGGTTGCTGGTCGCTAATTATTACGAGCGCAACGATGTGGAGCTGCTGCGTGGCCGTTTCCGGGTGCGTGGCGACACCGTCGAGTTGATTCCTTCCTACGAAGAACACGTAGTTCGAATAGAACTGTTTGGCGATGACATCGAAAGAATCCGCACTCTCTCTTCCCTGACTGGTGAAATTCTGGGTGATCTGGCGCAAATCACGATCTTTCCCGCCAAGCATTTCGTGACTCCGCTTTCGGAGCTCGAGCGCGCGCTGGCAGACATCGCGGTTGAATTGACAGAGCGCCTGAGCGAGTTCTACGCCGCGGGGAAGCTGGTAGAAGCGCAGCGCCTGGAACAACGCACTCGCTATGATCTGGAAATGCTCCGGCAAGTGGGACATTGCAGCGGCGTAGAGAATTATTCGCGCCATCTGGCGGGCCGCCAACCTGGCACGCCGCCAGCGACTTTGTTATCCTATTTCCCTGCTAACTTTCTGACTTTCATAGACGAGAGCCATGTCACGATTCCCCAGCTGCAAGCCATGTATGCTGGCGATCGCTCGCGCAAGGAAGTCTTGATCGAATATGGCTTTCGTTTGCCCAGTGCACTCGACAACCGCCCGCTGAAATTTGCCGAGTTCTGGCAGCGGCAAGGCCAAGTGCTCTATGTTTCGGCAACGCCGGGCGACTACGAACTGCGCGAACGCGAATGCCAGATCACAGAGCAGATCATCCGGCCCACGGGACTGGTGGATCCAGCCATCACAGTCCGGCCAGTGACAGGCCAAGTGGATGACCTCATAGCTGAGCTGCGAGTTTGCGTCAAAAATAACGAGCGCGCACTGATTACCACGCTTACCAAACGCATGGCGGAAGATCTGGCCGAGTATTTAGGTGAGGCTGGCTTCAAGGTCCGCTATTTGCATAGCGAAATCAAAGCTTTGGAGCGAATCGCTTTGTTGCAAGATTTACGCCTGGGTGCCATCGAATTGCTGGTGGGCGTGAATTTATTGCGCGAGGGCCTGGATCTGCCAGAAGTTTCACTGGTGGCTATCATGGATGCGGACAAGGAGGGTTTCTTGCGCTCCGAGCGCTCACTGATCCAAACGATTGGCCGCGCTGCGCGTCACGTACGTGGTCGGGTGCTGATGTATGCTGATCGCATGACCGATTCGATGGAGCGAGCCATCGACGAGACCAGGCGCCGGCGCCAGCAGCAGCTAGCTTACAACGAGCTGCATGGCATAACGCCGCGCGCAATTGTCAAATCCACCCGTAACGCCATTCTCGAAGCCCTCGGCGCGGCTGTGCCAGCAGCTAAAATAGCGATCAACCCAGCTGATTTGCCAGCCTACCTCAAAGCTTTGGAGCAACAAATGCGACGTTCCGCAGAACTCTTGGAGTTCGAGACCGCGGCCGAATTGCGCGATCAGATTGTGCAATTACGCGAGCAATTACCCCCGACCGCGAACCTGGCGCTTGATGCAAAAATAACTATGCCGGTCCCCCGGACCAGCGCTCCGGCCAAATCACATAGATCCCAAAGGCGGAACCACTAAGTGGCAGAACTGCGTATTCACCGGGATTTGACCGAACGGGGCGAAAGTGCCATAGTCGGTGCTTTACTGACATTGGGCTCCCCTTTCATCATTTTACCGCATCTTACCCTTCCGGGCAGGTCGTGGCCCGAAGCAGCCGACGATCTAGATGTTGTGGTGCTGGGGCCCGGTGGTGCCGCGTTGTTGGCCTATCACCACTGGCAAGGTGTAGTCGAAGCAGCTCCGGCTTCTTTGAGCTGGCGATTGCAATTTCCGGGTGGCGGTACGGAAGATCGGCCCGACCCGGTGGCGATACTGCAGGAAAAAGCCCGAGCTTTGGAAAACTACCTGACGGTTCAGGGACTGGCGCCGCCGCGCTTGCAAATTGGCCTGGTATTTCCCGAACGTACGCAATTGAAGGGAGATATCCCGGTTTTTGTGACTGATACGCTACGGTTGGCCAGCTGGCTCAAACTAGAACTCAGTGGCGGAGAAGATCCTGATTGGCCCAGGCGCGCCGCCGATCAACTCAGACCGCCGTCGCCCATTCGCATGATCAACCAATACCAGATTACCAGCATACTCAAGCGTCATGCTAACCGAACCACCTACCTGGCATTCGACACCATACGGCAGCGCCAAGTTATCTTGCAGGAGCTCTCTTACGATCCTTATCAACAACCAGAGCAACTTGATAGAGTCCGCCAGGAGCTGCTCCGCGAAGCGAAGTTGACCATGGAACTGGATCATCCTGACATCGTCCGCACCGAGCGGGTGATCCCCAAGGATGATCGCTTCTACATCGTGACCGAATGGCTAGAATCTTGTCGTTCACTGCGCGAACAACTAGAGCAAACTGCTGCGCCGCCACCAGCCGAGGCTCTGGAAATCGCTATCAGCCTGGCCGGAGCGCTGGCGCACGCCCATAGCAAGGGCATCATTCACCGGGATGTCAGGCCAGAGAATATCCTGATTGCGCCCGGTGCCGTCAAGATCACCAATTTTGGCATGGCCAAGAAAGCCGATCTGCTGACTCGCTCTACTTTCGATCTGCGCAAGCTGGCCAGCGAGAGTCCTTATTCTGCTCCCGAATTTCGGCTGGGGCAAGCTGGCCACCACGAGGTTGATGCTCGTGCTGACGTATTCTCTCTGGGGGTAGTGCTGTACGAACTGTTGACCGGTCAGCTTCCCGGCCACCTGGATGAAAAATACTGGGAAGCGCCCAGCCAGTTCGTGGGAGATCTACTGCCTGGCCTTGATGAGGTGGTCGGCAAAGCTCTGAAATTCGATCCAGCACAGCGCTTCAGTACCATGGCGGCAATGCGTGAACGCCTCCTGCAGGTGCGCGCTGGCCTTCCGGATCACCCCGATTCCTCGCGAGCGCGTTATGCCAAGCGGCGCCTGGTGCGGCGGACGCGCAACAGTCTGATCTACCAGGCCGAGGACCGCAAATTCTTGCGAACCGTCGCGCTGAAGCGCGTGCTGGTGACGGCGGCGGCGTTGACCCCCGAGGCACGTAAACAGCAAATCGCTGCCATTTTGCGAGAGGTGGCGATCGCCTCACGCCTCATTCATCCCGGAGTGGTGCACATCATCGATCATTTCCTGGAGGATGATGACGGCTACATCGTGATGGAATGGCTGCCTGGCCAGAGCGTGCGTGAACTGCTTGATGGCCATGGCGGAAGCTTGCCGGTGCCTCTGGCTTGCGACCTGCTATGCCAGATCGGTGAAGCTTTACATTTTGCCCATGGCCTCGGCATTATCCATCGCGACATCAAACCCGAGAATGTCTCGGTACACCAGGGAAGAGCCACCGTACTCGATTTCGGAATAGCCATGGCACCGGGCTGGGCGCTAGGCGAAATTGCTGAATCGGCCGGTACGGCTCGCTATCTTGCTCCGGAAATCCTCCGCGGCCTCGAAGTTGATGCACGGGCAGATGTCTTCTCGCTGGGAGTGATGGCTTACGAAATCGTCACTGGTCGTTATCCTTATCCGCCGTCAGTAATTTTGAGCCGTTACGACGCCAGCCATTTGAGTGAGGGTATCGCTGCGCCTTCAACCTTGAAATTAGAGGTGAACAGTCAGCTATCGGCAGCGATCATGCGTGCCATTGCACCCGATCCTGCCGAACGCTATGACAGCATGGTGGAGTTTCTGGAGGCACTCGCCGTCGCTCGTGGCAAGTCAGTTGGCCAAGGATCAGGATCGGCCAAACGCCTGTTGACCTGGGTAGTGGGAAGCGCACTGGCAATAACCATCCTACTGGTAGCTGCCTTATTAGCACTGGGTCCTTTTCTGGCACGCACTGCCAAACAACCCTCCACGCTATTACCATCGCCTACCAGCAGTGCTACGGAAGATCCGCTTGCCCGGTTGGTGCCTGCCACCGCGAGTGCTTTCCCGGCTTTGGCTGTTGTTGCTTCACCGTCCCTTGCCCCATCACCCCTGGCGTCACTGCCTGCACCCACCGCTTTTTTGGCAGCTACACCGACTATTGCGCCCACTCCCAGCCCCACCCCGAAAGTATCGTGGGCATCCAGCCCGCAATCAATTGGTGGTGTTTCACTAGCAGCGCTCTCAATCGAGCCGATCGCAGGTCAGACCCGTGTGGTACTGCGAGTTCGTAACGACACCGCCGATGCCATAAAATTACTGGGCGAAGAAGGAATGACGCAAATAGCGGATGATCAGGGTACCGATTACTCCAGCTCGCTGGATTACACCAGCGTGGCACCGCAACTCCGAGAAATTGGCCCGGGTCAAGAAGTGGAAGGTGCCTTCATTTTTCACCATGGTTTGACTGCCGAAGTCAATAGCCTGGTATTGGTGTTCAAAGAAGAGGGTGGCATTGGCCGCATATTCACGCTGCGCGCCCACCGCCTGGTGGAAAAAACCTACTGATAAATTAACAATACTAATTTCCTATCGTAAATGCAGCATACTGCAGCCAGGCTGCTGTGATATCATAGGTCACCAGTCATTGTAGGGAACCAAGATGAAAGCTATTATGGTAGTTCGCTCGGCAACCGTCATCTTTGCTCAAGGACCGTGCCCTGCCATCGCCGAGCCTGCTGGCCCAATCAGCTTTAAGCTGTGCAAGGAGCCGATCAGCCAGAACACTATGATTCTTCGCTCGCTCATCGGCAGCCAGTTGCCTCGACGGTTTTCTTAAACTGGGCCTGGTCGCCTCGTGCATCTGCCTTCACCAGGTTTAGGATCAGGTTTGCTCGTGCCATTTGACCGCTCTCATCAAATACCCGTCAATTATCGCCACGCAACCAAAAGAGTTCACAATCAAGGGGTTATCATTCCAGATCACCATCACGAAGGCCGCTTTATCAATTACCCATCAATTAAAATTCAAGCCCAGAACGGGACATACTTCATCATCTTCCGGGCAGCGTCTTCATCGAATGGCTTGATCATGTCGGCCTTAACTGCTTCGCGAATGTAGCGTGACACGGCGGCCTTGTTATTCTCCTTAATGCCGAACCGATCCCGCAGCGAACCATTGGTCAGATAGTCCCGCATAACCCACTTCAAGCATGCGTGCAGATAGCAGGCCCGAACGCGGTCGGCCTTATCCATGGTCGTAAGAGGCTTATGGGCAAACAGGACGGTCCGCGTGAACCCCTGAGGAACCTCGAACAGCGGAGCCGGAAGCTGGAACAATTCCACTTGAGAAACGACTTTGTCGATCCCGCTGCCACGCTCCTCACAGATGCGGAACCGCCGCATCATCGAAGCCAGCGCCTCGTTGCGCGACTTGGGCGGCGTGTCCACGAAGCGCTGGGTGTCCACCAGCGGCTCTCCGGGATTGGTGATCTC
>JACQUT010000085.1 GCA_016267585.1 Cyanobacteria bacterium NC_groundwater_1444_Ag_S-0.65um_54_12 | reverse complement strand
GGCGGGAACCTATACATCGCTGATTACAACAATCATCGCATCCGCAAGGTGGATACCGGTGGCATCATCACCACGGTGGCCGGAGATGGCATAGACGGCTACTCGGGCGATGGCGGAGCTGCTACCAGCGCGCAACTCTGGTTCCCTTATGACGTCGCGGTCGATGGCGCAGGCAATCTCTATATCGCAGATACTTATAACAATGTGATTCGCAAGGTCGCGACCAACGGCATCATCTCGACCGTAGCGGGAACTGGTAATTGGGGCTACTCGGGCGACGGCGGAGCAGCTAGCGATGCCCAGCTCGATACACCTTACGGTTTGACTGTAGACAATGCCGGTATCATCTATATCGCCGATACCTGGAATAATCGAATTCGCAAGGTGGACCTCGCCGGCACCATAACCACCATCGCCGGCAGTGGCAACAGAGGCTTCGCTGGCGACGGCGGCCCGGCCATCAATGCTTGGCTCGATACACCGCAAGGAATCGCAATCGATAACAACACCGGTTATATTTACTTTGCCGATCTTTACAACGATCGAGTCCGGCGCGTCTATTAGCAGACTACTCATAACCTGACTTCCGCGCCGTCCTGCGAAGGACCGAGGCGTCGCAGGACATGATGCAATAAGCGCTAACTTGTTTGCAGATTGCAGAGCGCAGTCTTGGCTGCCTTGCGCACTGTGGGCCGAACATCCGCCAGAAAGCTGCTAGCGATTTGCCGGATCAATGTTGCCAGCTCCGGCGCCTGCATGGCAACCTGCTGGAGACCACGCAGCGCCCGGGCCGCATGTTTACCTTCATGCGCCACCAGCGCCATTTCAAGAATACCAAAGCTGGCGAGGGCGGCTGATCTCGTTAACCCGGCATAGTTGGCTACCGTAGTTGTGGCGTAGTCTCGCACGATCACGCTGGCATCATCACGGATCAGCGATTCTAGCTGGGGCAGCAAAGGTGCTATGATGTCTGGTACGTGCTCGGCCACCAATGACAGTGCATGGGTCGCTTCCCAGCGTGCTCGGCCACGGTTTTTCTTCAGGCGCAAAATCGGGACGAGCGCCGCCGCAAAGGGGGCGATCGCCAGCGGCCGCTCTTGCGCTACCATCGTGAGGACTTCGGCGCAGTCGCCTACCAGCCGGTGATCCTTGGAGTCCAAGCCTGTCACTATTTCCGTCAGCAGGCCCTCGTTAGCCAAACAGTCGGCAGCCACACGCCGGTTGGCTGCTGTCGTCCGATCGCCCACCTGCGAAGAAAGTTCGTAGATGATCGTCATGAAACCTCTTTTCCGGTATTATCAGTGCTTTTTAGCAAAGAAATGGCAAAATCCCCGCTTGTCAGTTTACCTCATCATGCTGGTGAGGTGTATACTGGCGTCCGTGGTCCATCATGGGTGCAGCAGCCAGAGGAGTTTTTACTTATGAATACAACGTTGGCCATCATGCTAGGCATCGCTATTGCTCTCACTGGTGGGGGCATCGCCTGTGCCAAGTCGAAAACCGCTAGCGAGAAGCCGACGGGGAAGGTGCATACCTTGCAAAATGGACTGAAATACGAGGATCTCAGAGTGGGCACCGGTCCTGGACCCAAGCAGAATCAGGTTGTCAAGGTACACTACACGGGCTGGCTCATGAACGGCAAGAAATTCGATTCGTCGCGCGATCGCGGCCAACCTTTCGAATTCGTCATCGGTACCGGACAGGTGATCAAAGGGTGGGACGAAGGAGTTATGACCATGCGCGTCGGTGGTCGGCGCAAACTCATCATTCCACCGGCACTGGGCTATGGCGCCCGGGGCGTTGATAACGTCATTCCCCCCAATTCTACCTTGGTCTTCGATGTTGAGTTATTGGCTATCAATTGATCCGGACAGCCTGCCGGGTTCAGATAAGATCCCAGGCGCACCAGGAATGGCTGGGCAAGATCTCAGCTCTAGTTTAGAAAGAGTGTAAGCGTGGAAAAGAAAAAGGTTGCGGTAGAAGAAAGGCCAAAAGTAGTGGAAAATATTACCAAGCAGCCGGCCTTACCGGAAGAACAACCACTTAATATCCTTTGTGTTGCCTGTGTCGTTTCCGGACGTCCCTTCATGCTAGAAGCCAAGCGGCGCGGGCACAAAGTGTTCGTCATGACCTCCGAGAAAAGTCTAGGCCAGGAGTGGCCGCGTGACCAAATAGCTGAAGTCTTTGCCATAAAGAAATTCTTCGATGAGAAAGAAGTGCGCAATACGGTCAGCTATCTGGCGCGTTATCACAAAATCGATCGCATCGTTCCGATGGGCGATTTCGATGTAGAAATAGCTTGCATGTTGCGCGAGCACATGCGTATTCCTGGCATGGGCGAAACAACCATGCGCTATTTCCGCGACAAGTTAGCGATGCGCATGAAAGCTCGTGAAGATGACGTTCCGGTTCCGGACTTCGTTCACATCCTCCACCATGATGATGTTTATCGTTACATGTTGCGCGTACCGCCGCCCTGGGTGCTCAAACCTCGTCAAGAAGCCGCTTCTATGGGCGTGAAGCTCATGCACGATGACCAGGAGGTTTGGCGCGAGATCGAAAAGCTAGGAGATAAGCAATCACTTTACTTGCTAGAAAAATACCTTCCGGGCGCTGTCTACCATGTGGATTCCGTGGTCAGCGAGCGGGAAGTACTTTTTGCCGGCGTCTCGAAATATGGCAAGCCCATGCTCGATCTCAACGTCAGCGGTGGCGTATATACCACGTGCTTGATCGATCGCCGGGACCCTGACTGGCAAGCGCTGCAAGAACTGAACAAGAAGGTAATCGCTAGCCTGGGTCTGGTGCGCGGTGTCACCCACATAGAATACATCAAGGAACGCGAGGAGGGGAAATTCTACTTCCTGGAAGCTGGCGCACGCGTAGGTGCAGCCAAGATCCCGGATGTGCTATGGCATGCCACGGACATTTGCCTCTGGTGGGAATGGGTCAGGATCGAGACCCAGAAACACTATGAATTGCCGCCCTTCCGTGAAGAGTATGCCGGTGCGGTCGTCACCTTGGCTCGCCAAGAGTGGCCGGATCTGTCAGCCTACAACGATCCGGAAGTTTGCTGGGTGCAAAAGAAAAAATATCATGCCGGTATCGTGGTCAAATCACCGGATCCGGCCCGAGTGGAAACCTTGACCAAGCAATACGCTGAACGCTTCGCGCATGATTTCATGGCGCACGTTCCGCGCAAAGAAACAACGTAAAAATTGTTTTATTAGAGACGTCACCCCTTCGGCCAAGCGTACCGGAGCGCTGACGTCTCTTTGATTTTTGAACCGAACATTGCCTACCAGAAGACAACGGCTAGCATAGCCACCAACAACAAGAGCAGTAGTGGCGTGATGGCCAGCAGCGTGCCCAGCATCAACCATACCAGGATCGCTCGGCCCCAACCTAAAGTGTGAGCGCGCCGCAAAAAGAAAGTAGCCAAGATCAGTACCCAAAGGCCAATCGCCAGCTCCAGTACACCTGCGCCGAGCAACCCCATGCGTTCTAGCCCTTTGGCGACCGGTAACAGCAAAATCGGCCAGGCGGACTGGGCGATCGCCCCCAGCGTCGCCTCAGCAGAGCCTTGCCCACCCAGTAGTTTGCCCAGTAACGTCAGCGCGGAGCTCAACCAAAACCAGCTCAGCTGCAAGACAGCGAAGGTCAAGAGGGAAAGACCCCATGCTCCCCAACCACCGATGCCCAGCTGCCCGCTCAATGGCAGGGCCAAAACCAGGGCCAGCAATCCCCAGATCGCCATGGCACTGCCCATTCGCAATTCGGCTGGTGCTCGGCTGGGCCGGCAAAGGGTGAAAAAACAACTTTCTAACATTGGTTCAGTTACCTTTTATTAGCTACTCTAGCAGCGCCAGCGGCATTTTAGCCGGGAACTCGAAGCTGGGCTTGATAGCCAGGTAGCTACTCAGGCGGCTTTCCAGCTTGATAATCGTTTCCAGAACGCCTTGCGTAGTGTAGACCTTTACCTGCGGATCCCCTTTGATACCGGCCAGGATAGCCGCTTTGTTCAAGGCATCGGAATAGTTACCCAGTGAATCTACCAGGCCAACCCGCAGAGCCTGCTCCCCGGTAAAAATCCGGCCATCTGCCAAAGTCCGCAACTTGGCGGGCGAAAGCTGTGGCCGGCCAGCCGTGACGGCAGCCAGGAATTGCTCATAAATACTATCTATCAGGCGCTGAATTATTATGCGCTCGTCATTGGCAATCGGACGCAGGGATGACAGCAAATCCTTGTATTGGCCGCTCTTGAAGACGGTGTCCTGGACACCGATCTTGTTCAGCAAACCGGCAACATTGTGCACATGGGTTATCACACCGATCGAGCCAGTGGTGCTGGTAGGCAAGGAAACAATATGATGGGCCGCCGCCGCGATGAAGTAGGCACCAGAAGCTGCCATATCGCCGAAAGCAGCGACGATCTTGATCTTGCCAGCCCGTCTGATGCGCATCAACTCTTGATAAATAGCTTGCGAAGCTGCCGCGGTACCCCCCGACGAATTTATCCGCAAAAGAATTACTTTGACACCGTCTTTTTCGGACTGACGCAGCAAGGAAATGATCTTACTGCTATTTACGCCGCTGCTTCCGCCCCAGGGACTATCCGGCAAACCATCGGAAATCATGCCGTAACAATCGAACAGTGCTATTTCCGCTGAACCCCCGCTCAACGAGGAAGCGAGGGGCAAAGCAAGCTGGCCATTATTGGTAGCTGGCCTAACTATCCATACTCCCACGGCGGCCACCAAGCTCAAGGTTATCAAAATACCTGCTAAGATGCGTTCGATATGCAACTATCCTCTCCTTTTTCGATCGCCAACCAGGTTATCAGGTTATCATGAGCTAAATGAAATTAGCGGTATTTCTGGACCGGGATGGCACCATAAATGAAGAGGCAGGTTACATCCGTGACCTGAACGATTTTCGGTTGATCAGCGGCGCGGCGTCTGCCATCAGGCGGCTGAATCGTGCTGGCTTGCTGGCTATCTTGGTGACCAATCAATCCGGCCCGGCGCGCGGTTATTATCCCGAATCTTGGGTTCGCAGAGTTTTAGATCGTCTGACCGAACTGCTTTTAGCCCAAGATGCTCACCTCGATGATATGCTGTACTGTCCACACCTGCCGCCAAAAGCCGGTGGCAAGGTAACAGGGTATGCCATCACTTGCGAATGTCGCAAACCGGGCACGTTGCTGCTGCGCGAAGCTGCAGCGCGCCATGGCATTGATCTCGCTCGTTCTTATGTGGTAGGCGATAAAGCTACCGATGTCGAATTAGGGCGCAATGCCGGTTGCCGTGCCATTTTGCTCGAAACTGGCTACGGGAAAGAGGTCCTGGCGGGACGTTACCAGTGGCCGGTGCAAGCCGACCATGTCGCCTTGGATCTGGCGGCTGCTGTAGACTGGATCTTGGCGGATCTGCCGACGTCCTTCGCTACCACCGTAACTTAGACGAGCGAGCTGGCACGTGGGAAAATTTCGCTCGATTCTGGGCATTGTCTCGCTAATTGCGGGTCTGGTCATAATTGCCAAGCTCTTTGGTTTTTTGCGCCAGGTGGTAGTAGCTAATGCCTTCGGCAAGGGGAGCGAGCTGGATGCCTACAATCTGGCTTATCAACTGCCGGCCTATGCCATAGTCCTGTTGGGTGGCCTCAATGGTCCGTTTCATACCGCTACCATCGCCACGCTGACACGAATGCGCGAAGCTGGCCGCAACGATCATGCCTCGATCATTTTCACTTTGCTGTTGCTGGCCGGTGGCCTGACCGGATTGATTGCCCTGCTGATCTTTTTCCTGGCAGACCAGATCATTGCCTTGCAAGGTCCCT
The DNA here is from genome assembly GCA_016267585.1 of Cyanobacteria bacterium NC_groundwater_1444_Ag_S-0.65um_54_12. GTDB lineage: Bacteria > Cyanobacteriota > Sericytochromatia > S15B-MN24 > VGJW01 > JACQUT01. Next base: position 1,653 of record JACQUT010000085.1, on the reverse strand, counting down.
GGGTCAACCGGGCAACTCACGATCTGGCCGTAGCGGAGTTGCGAATCATGGTGCCGGTCATATTGCTGGGCTCCTGGCTCGGTATCTTGTGCGGCATTGCCCATGCCAAGGAGAAGTATGCCCTGGCCAGTCTTTCGCCGTTGCTTTCTAGCGTGGCTATTATCGGCTGCGTGCTCTGGCAGCCAGGTAATCCGCTCATGCTGGCGATCGGCACTCTGGGAGGCGCGCTGGCGCAGTTGCTCTTCCAGGGCCTGCCTCTACTTTTTACTGCCAATCACCGCTCCCTGCAGGTACGCCCGGCTCGCCTGCAAGATAAGGCCATTCGCGATACCGCGCACCTTTTAGGTCCGGCTATCTTGGCATCGACCATCGGGCAAATAAACGTTTTCATTGGCACTTTTTTCTTGTCGCGCGCCGGGGTCGGCGCAATCTCTTCCTGGGGTTATGCCAACGTGATTTACCAGATGCCGTTGGGCATACTATTGGCTTCCCTGTTAGTGCCAATCTTTCCGCGCTTGACAGCAGCCGCGGCGCGCGGTGAGCATGCCGATCTCGCGGCTTGGCTCGATCGCGGTGTCTCGCTGGTCGGTCTGATCTGTCTGCCACTGACTGCCGGGCTTTTTCTGCTGGCCATGCCAGTAGTACGTATCGCTTTCGAACGTGGGCAGTTCGCGGTTACCCATGCCACGGAATCCACCGCCCTGGTACTGACTATCTTGAGCCTGGGCTTCTTGGCCTACGCCTGGCGCGATTTGCTGGTGCGGGTCTTCTATGCGCTGAATGATTCGCGTACCCCGTTGCGCATCAGCCTGCTGTCGGTAGGCTTGAACTTCGGGTTGAATGCTTTTTTCATGTTCGGCCCCCATGAACTACTGGGGCTGGATCGCTACTTCGGCGAAAACCATCAGCTAGCTGGCATTGCGCTAGCTACGGCTATGGTGACCTGGATCAACCTGGCACAGGTGGCCTGGGCGCTACGCTGCAAACTAGGTAAGGCACTGGCGTTGCAGCACTCTACCGGCTTGCTGTTGCGAGCGACCGCAGCCGTGCTGGTAGCGATAATGTCAGGTCTGGTGTTGCTGCGGCTAGCTTGGCCAGCCGGTTTGGGGGGTGCGGTATTACAGGTGATGGTAATAGCCAGTTTGGCTGGAAGCAGTTACGCCGGTGTACTGTTCTTGCTGGGAAAGAAGTCGCTAATTGCCTTGCGACGCCAGGATGCCGGTAATTGATGCTCCTTTACAAAGGAACCGCAACAGGAATTCTATAGCGGCATGCAATTAACTTCACCCACCCCCGGTGCTTCGCGCAGAAGCGATCCCCGCGGTCGCTGAAGATACAAGTCAATTGCACGCCGCTACAAGATCTACTTGCTATTGGTCTTGGTCTTGGCGCGGCGTGTCGCTTTCTTACCATGGCGCTTGGTCATCTTGACACCGGCCGGAGCTGTCGCAGCCTGCGCAGCCTCGGCTCTGGCTGGTGCAGTCCGCTTCATTTCCGCCTTCGCGCCGACTGGCTCAGCCTTCGCTGGCTGAACCGCAGCAGCCTGGGCGGTGACGGGCTTGGTCGGTGTGGTCGCAGCGGCTGGCGAGCTGAGCACTGGGATGGCCAAGCTGGCCACCATGACTAGTGGCAAGATGGTTGGTAGCTTACTTG
>JACQUT010000087.1 GCA_016267585.1 Cyanobacteria bacterium NC_groundwater_1444_Ag_S-0.65um_54_12 | reverse complement strand
GGCCAAGACCAACCACGCAGCAACCAAATCACTATCTAAAAAGGTGCGCTTCTCCCATTGCAACTTTGCTGTTTCGACCAGCCGATTCAGCCCGGCGGAGAGCTCTGGCGCTACCACTTTTAGCCGAGCTCCAGCATTCAAGAGCGGTTTCGCATAGGCTTCTGCCAACCGGCTACCACCTACCAGCAAAACTAGCTTGCCAGCCAATTCGAGATTTATCGGGTAATTCATTTTTGCCCAGCTATACGTCCAAAATATTCCAGGGCAGCTTTTCCTAAAGCCATGGTACCAGCATAACCTAATCCACCACCAATTAGCCAACCTGGCCCCGGGACAAGTTTCGTCAGCTGTCTGAAAAGTATTCGCCAGCCAAACCCACTGCCGATTACTGCCAAGATCTCCTGCAGGCGCCGGGCATTTATCGGGAGATCAAACATGACGGCCAGGCGCCAGACTAGCTTGATTTGGTTGGCCGTCATCAGCGGCATGTCGCCACCAGGCACGGGAATTAACCCTACCAAGGCATTTTGTTGCGCGGTAGCATGAATTTCTTCCCAAGCCAGCTGCTGGCGAAAAATCGGAAATTGTCGCGCTAATGGAATTACCAGCTCATGGTGCAAATTGAACAAACTAACGGGAAGCTTGCTAGAAAAATCGGCTAAATCAGCAACCTCGATTATCCGTTCCGGTGGCAAATCGAGAGTGCGCACGACCGCACGCCGGATCTCAGGTGCACTCTTAGCAGCGTTGCCCGCTAGCACGGCTAATTGCTTGTTGCGGGGGAAGCCACCAGAAAAATGAAAAGACCGGGAGCGGGAATCTGAATAGCTCGTGATCAACAGCAATACCAGATCAGCATCAGGGCATGATTCGCCTTCGGCAGGCAATAATTGTAGAGCTTCCGGATAGCGGCTGCCAAACTGCAAAGCCTTCCGCCAATGCGTTTGCTCCCGATCTGCCGGTTCAACCAAAGCGAGCTTGATCGGGCGCATGGCTTTGGCTTCCATATCCTTCCATGTGCCCCACAAGTCTCGTAGTGGTATTGGCAGCCTCACAGGTTCCCCTTTTCTTGACAGAGCGGCATGATAACATAGGACATCATTAGCTTGGCTATAAGGAGGGCGCGTGTTTCGCTATCTTCTACTGACAATATCTTTGTCCCTGATGCTTGATTGCTCGGCTTGGGCGGCCCCAGCTCGCTTGATATTGTTGCATACCAATGACACGCATGATCATCTACTGCCTTTCGATAAGAAAGATCTCAAATCCGTGGGAGGTATTGCTCGCCGCGGTACTTTGATCAAGCAAGTCCTTGCCCAGAACCCGGGCCAAGTATTGGTGCTAGATGCCGGCGATACCTTCCAGGGAACCCCGCTCTTCAATTTTTTCCATGGCAAAGCTGATTTCGAAGCCATGGACGCCGCAGCTTACGATGCGACGACGGTCGGGAACCACGATCTCGATGAAGGGTTGGTCAACCTCCAGCAACAGTATCGCGGCCGGCGTTTCAAAATTATCAACAGCAACCTGGTAGACCCCGCATCTCTCAAGCCGATTTTTACCTCTGCCATGCTTTTTGAACGTGCAGGACTAAAAATCGGAGTTTTCGGACTACTAGGGGAAAAGAGCGCGTGGCCGGCTATTGCAGCAAAACACCAGGCAGGGTTAAAAGTACTGGACCGAGAAATAGTAGCACGGCAAATGATTAACGAGCTGCAAGCCAAAAAAGCAGACGTCATCGTCCTGTTGTCCCACTCCGGTTATGAAGAGGATAAGGAATTAGCTGCGCGCGTAGCGGGTATCCACGTGATCGTGGGTGGCCACAGTCACACGAAAATCCCTAGCCCTGCAGCAGTCAAGAATGGCGCATGGACCACTTATGTACTCCAGGCCTATCAGTGGGGTGAATACCTGGGACGAATGGATCTCGATATCGAAAGTGGCAAAGTCATTTCCCAGGACGGTTATTTGATTCCGGTGATGGGTGACACTCCAGAAGAACCAGCAGTGGCTAAATTAGTCGAATCTTATGATGTGCAGATTCGAGCGAAGATGGCAGCCATTATTGGTCAGGCACCACGCGGTCTTTCTTGGGAAGCGAAATACGAGCATGATTGCGAGCTAGGGAACTGGGCCACCGATGCCATGCGAAAGCGCACCGGGACAGAGATTGCCATCTTGAATTCCGGTGGACTGCGTGCGCCGCTAAATGCTGGCCCCATAAAGGTAGGAGATATTTATGCTGCATTTCCCTTCGAGAATCGCCTGGTACGACTAGTAATGAGTGGCCAGCTCATCTGTGATTTATTGAATCACGTTACGGCGCGCCAAGCCGGCATGTTGCAGGTATCTGGCTTGTCCTGGCGAATCGTAGGCGAAAAAGCAGTAGATATCATGGTGGGAAGCGAGCCGATCAATCCTGAACGTTCTTACAGCGTTACCACTATTGATTATCTGGCACAGGGCAACGATCGCTACACAATGTTCCCGCAAGCCACCAATTATGAAGACTTGGGGCTTTTGTTGCGTGATTGCCTGCTTGAAGAGACCAAGAGCGTTGCGACTGTTAACCAGCCGCCCTTGGGACGCATCAAAATAGTTCGCTGAACCGCTGAACTACTACTCCCATTACAAGCGATCCCACACGCTTCGCAAAACATCCACCCGAGCTACCGCAGACAACTTGCGGCGTACCGCTTCCGCCGCTTCTTTCGGAACGCCGATTAACAATGGCAAAGGGTTGCCTACCGCGACGATCGCGAATCTTTGGGCATCGCTTTCTTCTATATTGATTGCTTCCACCAGCATGGTAATGACCTGATTGACATGCTCTATGGTGGGCGTCGTCAAAATCAAATCGTAGAGTGGCCAGCTTTTTTCGCCATCGATGCGATTGCGGTATTCCGGCGTGTTCACCCACGGTGCATTGTCGTAGACGCGTAACCAAGCCGGTGCCTCGGCGACCATGATGTCCGCCTTGCCCAGCGGACCAGTCCTGGATTTTTTTGGCTTGGGCAAATCATCTTGGGCGATTTCTGGGGCCGGCCATGGTGCTTGCGGCAATAACTGTTTTGCTACGGTCAAACCGCGAGAGACAGCATCTTCCATCAGGCGCTCCTTAGTAAAAAATCGGTTCACAGCTCTTGAAGAAATGGGATAATTATTCACCAGGAGATGATTCCCCCCTGAAAAGCAACCCTGGTGATCAGTTACCAAAGGTCTAATTACGCTGATTCACTGGAACATAAGGGCGTTCCTTGGGTCCTATGTACTCGGAATCAGGCCGAATCAAACGGTTATCGGCATATTGCTCGAGCAAATTGGCTACCCATCCGGCAATGCGCGCCAGAGCAAAAATCGGAGTATATAGGTCAGTCCGAATTCCCATCAAGTAATAAGTTGATGCCGAATAGAAATCTACATTCGGATACAGACCTTTTTGCGCCAGTACTTCTTGCTCGACTGTTCGGGAAATTTTATACCATCTAGTACTGTCTTGCTTCTCTCCGAGCTCGCGTGACAAGCGGCGTAGCACAGTGGCGCGCGGATCTTCCGTCTTGTAGACACGATGACCAAAGCCCATGATCCGTTGTTTGTTCGCGAGCGCTTCTTTGATCCAATGTTCAGCGTTGTCTGGGTCCTGGATCTCGAGCAGCATTTCCATGACTTTAGTGTTGGCTCCACCATGGAGTGGCCCTTTTAAAGTGCCAATAGCAGCGGTAACCGCCGAATAAATGTCCGAAAGAGTCGAGGCTGTTACGCGAGCAGCGAACGTAGAAGCATTCATTTCATGATCCGCGTGCAAGATGAGGCAAACGTCAAAGACACGCGCCATCGTCTCTTTGGGGACTTCACCGTTCAACATATAGAGAAAATTAGCGGCATGAGATAGATCCGGTCGAGGAAGCACCGGCTCCTTACCGTTACGTATCCGCTCGAATGCTGCAACGACCGTAGCCATTTTAGCCACCAAGCGCAGTGCCTTGCGGCGATTCGCCGCTTCAGAATTGTCTTCACTCTCGAGATCAGATAAAGCAAGCATTGAAACGGCAGTGCGCAGAGCAGCCATGGCGTTAGTGTCCGCTGGTAGAAGCTTGAGCAAAGTCAGCAAATGTTCCGGAATGGTACGGTTTGCAACAAGTTCCGCCTTGAGTGCAGCTAGCTCCCTTTGATTGGGTAATTCGCCGTGCAAAAGTAACCAAACTACTTCCTCATAGGTGCTCTGCTCGGCCAAATCACCTATCAAGTAGCCGCGGTACATGAGTTTACCTGCATGACCATCAATGTAAGTTAGGGCATTGGTAGACACCACGACGCCTTCTAAGCCCTTGTGAATAACCTGATCTGCCATCATAGTGCTCGGAGTCCTTTCGGATATGTGCCCAAAGCGAGGGGCGCTCGAATCCTTATACCACAAGCGCTATCATCCCATCTAGCAAGATTTCTAGCTTCCCGCGCCATCACGGATTTTCGAAAGTTTTTATCCGCTGAGCGCGATTATTCAGTAACGGCCGATGCTTTACAGGTCGCCAGCCTAGCACCTATAATTTGTGTGTTAAATTTGTTAAATTTGCTTTATTTAATAGTGTAGGAAATGGTGCCCTACTTGCAAAAAACCACTTCAGCCGCTGCCCTGTTGCTAGGTGCCCAAGAAGCTTTTCCTTCCGCTGAATTGGCGAGACTGCTAGCCAGCAATAAGACACTTCGTATCAAGCTTGGCTTCGATCCCACCAAACCAGATCTCCACCTGGGCCATGCGGTAGTACTAAATGGTTTACGTCGCTTTCAAGAAGCTGGGCACCAGGTAGTCATCATTATTGGTGATTTCACTGCTCGGATCGGTGACCCGACCGGTAAGGAAACTGCCCGCCCACCATTGTCAGCTGCAGAAATCGCAGCAAATGCCAGCACTTACCTTGACCAGTTAGGGTTACTGATCGATCTCGATAAGGCGGAGATCCACAGTAACAGTGAATGGCTAGGTAAACTATCGCTAAATGAAATAATCCAGCTAATGGCAAAAACTACCATCGCACAGCTGCTGGCGCGAGAAAGTTTCGCACGTCGCTACGAGCGGGGCGACAGCATTGGCTTGCACGAGTTTCTTTACCCACTATTACAAGGCTACGACTCGGTAGCAATAAATGCTGATATTGAGCTCGGCGGCACAGATCAGCGTTTCAATCTATTGGTAGGGCGCGATCTGCAGCAAGGATACGGGCAAAAACCACAAATCTGCATCACATACCCGATACTTGAAGGGATTGATGGACATGAAAAGATGTCGAAGTCCCTCGATAATTACGTGGGGCTAACCATGCCACCAGCAGAAATGTATGGCAGAACCATGTCCATCCCCGATAGTTTGCTGCCCACGTGGTATAGCTTGGCTTCCGGATTACCGCAAATTACCGTACAGAAAATTCTGGCAAATTTAGAAAATGGCAAGCTCCATCCGCGCGATGTCAAAATGCAGCTCGCATACAGCATAGTGTTGCTCTACCATGGAGCAGAAGCTGCCAGAAGTGCCCAAGACAATTTCATACACCAGTTCCAAAAGAAAGAATTACCCGAAGAAATACCGGAATATCAATTGTCAGACGCTTCTTTGAACATTTGTAGCTTGTTGGTGAAAGTGGGGCTGGTGACCAGCACCAGTGAAGCGAGACGACTGGTCGAGCAAGGTGGCGTCAAACTCCACCTGGCCGCTGGAATGCGGCTGATCGAAGACCCGCATTTCTCGGTCGAAATCAACTCTACTGCCAATGTTATCCAGGTAGGGAAGCGAAGGTTCGTTCGCATCGTAGCAGCCAGTGAATGATGCAATTTCCGATAGCCGAGATAATACACACTGAAGCTGATCGCCGCTGGATTACTAACATGAAAGGACATTTACCCTTTCTGGCCGATCTGATTCCAGCCGATCTATTCATTTGTTGTCCGCGCAATGATGGTCAACTGATGGTAGTGGCTGAAGCCAAGCCGACTATCAGGGAATCATTCTATCGCCGGAGCCTGATCGGATATGTTTTGCCAGTGGATATTGCCGCCATTTACCAAGCTTTTCGCTCTGGCGAAATAACCGAGGGCCCTTCAGGGAAAGTGGTACATGGCCAGCCCCTACATCAAATGGTCTATCCAATGCGACGCGGCCGCCATATTTGCGGTGTGATAGTAGTCGAACGTAACCTCTACGAAGAACTGAAACATACGAATGAAAAACGCTCACTCTGCCGCACTGCCATCTCGCGGGCGGTACTTACCCTCATCAACAAGACCCGCATGCTCGATACTCCACTCCCTTCACCTATATTGCCAGGTGATGCCACGCTGCTCTTGAACTCTTCGGATATCATCGTGCATGCAGGTCACCAGGCCATGCTGCTAGCTCGCCGTTTTGGCTTGCCAGAAGCAATCGAAGGGTTGGCATGGCAAAGTACTTTCCCGAGTTGCGGCGAGATCCGGGTCGTAACTTCTAGCGGAATTTTTGACACGTTGGAATTGGTTGGCCGCAAGATCATACTGGCGATCTGCATCCTACCCCTAGATCCTGCCGATGAGACAGTGGCACTGATCGCCATTTTGCGAGACATCACTGAGCTACGTGAGAAAGATCGAGAGCTGGCCGTCAAAGAGACGATCATCCGGGAAGTTCATCATCGCGTGAAGAACAATTTGCAAACTATTGCCGGTCTGCTACGTTTACAGATGCGTCGAACCAACTTGCCAGAAGTCAAGGTGATTCTCTCGGATTGTATCGATCGTATTGCGAGTATCGCACTGGTGCATGAGTATCTCTCGCATGACGACGTGGGGGTAGTCGATCTAAAAGATCTGGCTGGCAACCTGCTCTCTGCCGCAATGCAAGGATTGGCATCGCCAGATATTCGTATCAAAGCCCGGGTAATGAGCCCGGGCGAACGCCTTACCCTACCATCCGCCAAGGCCACTTCAACGGCGCTGGTCGTAAATGAACTCTTGCAAAATACCTGCAAACATGCTTTTCGCGGTCGGCCAGCTGGCCAGATCGATCTGATTTTAGCGGTAGCCGAAGGTGAACTCGTCATCACCATTAAAGATGATGGAATCGGCTTGCCACTAGACTTTGAGCCAGAGGGACGGGGCGGACATCTGGGCTGGCAAATAGTACGAACCCTGGTACGCGATGATCTGCGCGGCACCCTGAAGATTGACAGTTCATCCACCGGTACTACCGTCACCGTTGCCATACCACTGAAGGAATGTTACTGAAGACCGAGGAATCTGATGGAAAAGAAGAAAAGCCTACGCATTATCCTGGTAGATGACGAATCGATCATCCGTCTAGATTTGCGAGAAATGTTGGAAGACCTCGGCCATCAAGTAGTAGGCGAAGCATCCGATGGCCAGGCAGCTATAGCAATTGCCAAACAATTCAACCCTAATTTGATCATCATGGATATCAAGATGCCGAACCTGGATGGTTTAGAAGCCTTGCGGCAGATCAATGCCGGTCGGCGAATTCCTACTATCATGCTGACCGCTTATTCGCAACCGGAACTGGTCGAACGTGCGGTAGAGCTCGGTGTCTTTGCTTATCTAGTTAAACCTATCAAAGAAGCTGACTTACTGCCGACTTTAGAGGTCGCCTTGGCCCGCTTCGAAGAACTAGAAACCCTCGAAAAAGAAGTCGGGAACCTGAAAGAAGCTCTCGAAACGCGCAAGCTAGTAGAACGTGCTAAAGGGATATTGATGGATCAATCAGGCCTGACTGAAGCAATAGCGTTCCGAAAAATTCAAAAACTTTCCATGGATCGCCGTAAGCCAATCAAAGAGATCGCAGAAGCCATCATTTTAGCCGCTGATATGAACTTATCACGCTAGAGTTTATCAGTGATCTTGAAATGGCACTTCTAGCAGTCAGGGATCTCGGCCTTTCACCATATCTTACGGCAACGAAACTGATGTTGCAGCTGGTAGCAGAGCGAATTCGCGAAACCATACCTGATACCTTGATCTTCGTACACCATCCGCCTGTCATCACAGTGGGCCGAGTAAAAAATGCTCGCCAAAATGTACTGGCAGCAGGCCCCATTCCGATTTTTGCGGTAGAACGCGGCGGTGATGTCACCTATCACGGACCGGAGCAAGTTGTAATGTATCCCATCCTGCGCCTGGCCGACGGCGAGCGCGACCTTCATCGGTTTTTACGAAACTTAGAGACGGTAATCATTCGAGCAATTGCGCCTTTTGGTATTGCAGGCGAACGCCTTCCGGGTATGACAGGCGTTTGGGCCAAGCAACGTAAACTGGCATCCATCGGCATTGCGGTACGAAATTGGGTAACTTTCCATGGCGCTGCTATCAATTTAGCACCAGATCCTGGATTCAAGGCGATTAGAGCCTGTGGATCGGATAGTTCGCTTATCGGAAATTTACAGGAAGTCAGCGGCCGAGTAATTCCGCGACAAGTTATACAAGATGCGCTCCTTGCCGCCTTTGCTGAAGTTTTTCAGCGCGAGCTAGCTTGCCAAGTAGGCCGGGGGCAATTCCGCCGGCCTACCTGAAACTGCCTAATCTTTCTGTTGGCTACTTAGCTCTTGGCCTATGCTATTGATCGTTTGCGTCATTTCTTGCACGGCCCGTGCCATTGCTATCGTAGCGTCTCGCGAACGGCTACGGATCGGTCTGCCAGCATCCTGCAAAGCTCTAGACATGCGATCGATTTTTGGCCTGAGCGTAGCGTTACCTGGTGCATTTCTGGCTTCTTCAAGATGATGTCTCGCTTCGGAGAACTTGTCATGAGCCTCGCTCCAATCTTGCAGAGCTGCAGCAGCATTGGCCCTGCCGGCAGAAGTGTATGCCATGGTTACATGCTCGATAGCAGTTACCCGCAAAGCAAGCGGCCGCAATCTTTCAGCTGGCCCACCACCACCGCCCATTTGGCCAAGTCGATTCAATTCTGTTCCGATGGCTGCTACTAACTTGCTGGTGTTTTCTGCTGTCGTCCTATCTTGAGCCGTGTTCGCCAAATCTTCCAAAATGCCCCAACTGATCGGGCCACCGCCTCCACCCTTGGTAACATTTTCCTCTTGCCTGGCTCGTTGCTCTTTTTGTGCGTATTCTTTGTCCCTTTGCGCAGACGTACCCTTCGTGCTACCCGGAGTTCCCGCCATGACCGCAAGCTGCCGGTTGGCTAGCGCCAGGTAATCGCGCGCGACACGTAAATGTCCTCCCGCTATTTCTTCTTGACCTAGCGCTGCACTACGGTGTGCCAGCAATGCGCTCTCGTAAGCCACCATTAACGCTACCGCTCCGGACTCTGGTAAAGTCACCTCACGTTCTGCCAAAGGAGTTGCTTGGGCTAGGCGTTGCGCGGTAGCTATAATGGCAGAATCTGACGCACTGGCGAATTGGGCTGGAGCTAATAAAATTGTTAGCCCAAGCACACCGGCAAGTGATCCGCTCAACCTCGATCTCCTCATGAAAGTATCTTTCCTTTCGCTTTAACTCGCCACTGCCAACACTTCGCTATAGTTCTTAGCTGACATGCTCACCCTAACGAGTTAGCGCTCCCTTGCCCAGTAGGTTGATTCAGAGAAAATTTGGAACAGTTGACTTGCTATAATACCAAAGGTAGGCACGTCGGTAGACGTGTGTTGTTTGGCGCGTCATAATATCGGCAAGCTCCGGTTACAGTACAAGAAGCAAGGTGAGCCTCAAGGCCTGAAATTCAGTGGCAGCAAACGCTCCGACCACGCCGGCTACCGGTAATCAGCCCTCGGTAGGGTTGAATCGCTTGCTCAAGCAAAGCGATGTTGTGCTGTCCGTAATCATGGTGGCGGTAGTGGTGATGATGATCATTCCGCTGCCCAGTAGCTTGCTCGATCTGTTGCTAGTTCTAAATATCACGGCAAGCCTTACCATGCTGCTGATTTCACTATACGTCATGGAACCGGTAGAGTTTAATACCTTTCCTTCGCTGCTGCTAATCCTGACGCTATTTCGTCTTTCACTGAACGTCTCGACTACCCGCGTAATCCTCCTTAGCCCCGATCATGCACCGCATGTCGTGACGGCATTCGGAAACTTCGTGGTAGGGGGTAACTATGTAGTCGGCATAGTAGTATTTTTGATTCTCGTCATCATACAATTCGTGGTCATCACCAACGGTTCAGGTCGCATTTCCGAAGTGGCAGCCCGTTTTACCTTGGACGCCATGCCTGGTAAGCAAATGGCCATTGATGCCGACCTCAATTCTGGATTGATCAAAGAAGATGAAGCCCGGGTCAGGCGGCAAAAGATTCAACGCGAAGCCGATTTCTACGGTTCCATGGATGGTGCCAGCAAATTCGTACGGGGCGATGCCATTGCCGGTCTCATCATCACGGCGGTAAACATCGTAGGTGGCATACTGATAGGCGCACTGATGAACAAGATGGAACTGGGCCAAGCCGCTGCCACCTATACCATCCTCACCATAGGTGATGGATTGATCAGCCAGATCCCCGCTTTGCTCATTTCCACCGGGACCGGTGTCTTGGTATCGCGCGCTGCATCTGAAGTAAATCTCGGTACCCAGATCGGTGCCCAGATAATGGCTAACCCTCGACCTTTAGGAATAGTAGCGGTCATGCTGGTGCTGCTAGGGATCATGCCTGGTTTGCCTACCGTGCCATTCCTGACAGTAGCGGCTATGATGGGTGGCCTTTCTTATCTGATAGTCCAACAAAAGCGCCGCCTCGCCAGTGCAGAAGCGCAAGCTGCCAAGCTCGTTCCCGCTGCCGAAGCACCTAAAGGACCGGAGAATGTTTTGGGACTACTGAAAATAGATCCCATGG
>JACQUT010000090.1 GCA_016267585.1 Cyanobacteria bacterium NC_groundwater_1444_Ag_S-0.65um_54_12 | reverse complement strand
GTCATGAATCAGTAGCTTCCTTTTCCCTAACGAATGAGCCGAATGACTACCCGTCGATTGGCAGCCTGATTGACGGTAATTGCTTTGCCCGCCGCATCGCGATTTGGCACCTTCGGGCGGGTGGCAGCCAAACCCATGGCCTGCAAGATCTTTTCGTTGACACCTTTATTTAGTAGATGTCGAACCACCATGGTAGCGCGTGCGGTAGAAAGCTCCCAGTTCGAAGCAAATTGTACCGTATGGATAGGTATATCATCGGTATGCCCCTCCACGTTGATCAGCACGTCTGCCAAAGCCAGTTCGCGCAGCACCTTGGCGGTATTATCCAACAAGGGTATGGCTGCCGGAAGCATTTCAGCACGGCCAGCATTGAAGAATACCGAGCTGGAAAACTCGATATCTACCCCACGATTCGTCATGGTAGCGGTCACTTGCTTTTCTAGATGGTTATCTTGAATCATCTTATCGATCTTGGTTTTCAGATCGTGAAAAGGCATCTGGGTCTTGGCGGAAGAGACGCTTTTTTTCATGGCCGCCGCCACCTCTTCAGCCTTATTTTGATCTATCTTGGACACGCTCAGCAGGACGATGAACAGCGCCATGAGCAGAGTGACCATGTCGCTGTAGGTGATGAGCCAGGGTTCGCCGTGACCCTGATTGTGAGATACGCTGTACTTCAAGCTTGTCCTTTCCCTTGCACCTGCACCATGGGATAGTTACCCCGATTGCTCAATTGGTACAATCTGTCAGGAAAGATAAAAATGTTAGCGCCAAGGAATTGCAGTTTACTGTACCGCAAACCCTTGGCGCTGCGCTGATGTAGCACCAGGTAAAGTTATTATTTGTCAGAAGGCGCGCTTTCTTCGCTGTCTACTTTCTTGGTTTCGCCATTAGCTGCACTGTCGCTACTGGCGATCTTGGTGGTAGCTTGTGTCTCACCATCGTTTTGTGAAACTTCAACCGCTACTTTGTTGGCAGAATCGGCTGCCGTAACGGTGGTTACACCGGCTGCCGTCTTGGTGAAATTACATGTTATCTTGCTGCCATCGAAACGAGTGATGGTGCCGCTGCCAGTCTCTGATCCATCAGCACTGCCGGTGCGTGTCCATTCTACGGTCCGAACCTTGTCACCTTTCTTGGTTTCTGAAGAAAAAGTGACTTCGAAGCCGCCGTCGTCATTGTTGACCCGTTCGCGGTGGGCACTGTAGGTCATGCCATTTTTATAGGTGCGATCCAGGTCCGCTACCACCGCGAGCAGAATGCCGTCTGAGTTAGTAGTTCTGGCGATGACTTGCTTTTGCGTGAAACCACCACGCGTGATCTCTATGGTGGTAGTGGTCGTCATTTCGAGCACGCCGTCCACGCTGGCGCTTGCTACCTCGGTAGATTTGACGACCATGGTCTTTTTGAGGTTATCCAGGCGCATCTGCAAGCGATTCTTCAAGAATTGGCGCTGTTGCACCAGCTTTTCATGCGCTTTTACCATTTTGCTCAAGTTGATCTTCGGACGCTTGAGCACTGGCAGCTTGCCCTTGGCCAGACCGACCATTCCCTTGTCAAGGTCAGCCATGGCACCACTAGCTGTGCCGGTAGTGGCCAAAATCAGATATTTCTTTGTTGCCGCGCTGTCTTCCACCAGTAACTGACCGGCGTCGAGATCCGCATAAGCTTGCAAATTGCTCACCACATCTTCGGCGAGCTGGTTACCGATATTTTTTTGGATTTCAGTCAGGCTGCCGGCCAAGCCGGGAATAAGTTGGCAACCCGAGAGCACGAGCCCCGCGATTATGGTGCCAGCGATTGTTCGAATAAAGGGTAGCTGCATGACGACTCCTTTCCGGACAGCTCTGCTGCCAAGATTTGCAGCAGCAGGGGAAACTTAGCAGCGGAATAGCGATTCTAGCCAACTTAGCAGACGAGCTAATTCCGGCGTAAGTTCCCTGATAGCTTTTACAGCGGCGTGCAGCCGTCTAGTGGCTGGCAGTAGCCTCCTTGGCAACCACGTGGCCGTTGTCTTCCTGGTAAACTTGACCGGGACCGGGTAGCAGATCGATGCCGGGTAATGCTTTGAAGGGAGCTAGCTTGGTCAGGAAATGATCGCCGATCAACTGTGGTACAGCAGATAAGACCAGCGCGCCTATCCCCCGGAGGGCAGCTTTGCCATCGCTACTTGGTGCCGGAGCTTGAGCAGTTTTGGTACTCATTAGTGTTTTGTTCTTGGCCTGGCCGGTGACTATCACCGTGCTATTGATCTTACCCTTGCGAGTACCATAATAGAGCGCAGCCACACCGCCAGTCGCCAGGAACATTTTCCAGTGACGCTTTATAGGCCTACCAATGAAGCGCGCCAAGGGCTCGGCGACGTATTGCGCGATGGCATCGGCGCCCGTCTTTGCTTCTTTATCGATCAAGGATCGGGCAACGGTATTCGAAATAGCTCGGCCCAAGGTGCGATCGAAAACTGAGCTAGCCAGGCTGCCGACCGCCAGACCGGCTGCCACAGCGGCGAAACCACTGAAAGGAAGAAGAGCGGAAGCAGCCAATGCCCCGGCGCCCCACAGGCCAAAGCTCATTGAGCCAGCAATGACATTGCCCCAGTAACGACGTGCTGAAACCTCGCCCTTTTTATAAACGAAGGCATCTTGAATCAGTGCAAAAGGCAGACCCAGGACAAAACCGCCGGCGATTTGTTTCTTGGCTACGTTGGCCACGGTGAGAGGACCAAGATCCTTGGCGATGTTCATCATACCCTTGGATAGCGTCAGAGCGATCTTGCCCGCTGCCATGCCCAGCAATCCCACATAAGCGGCCTCCCAGCCGTTGCTAGCTGTCGGGGCCTTAGCTGATGATTGCGGTACCCGGATAGGATCTTTCCCTACGCTGGCCTGCTGGCGTTGGCGTTCGGTGTTGCTAACCGGCAACTTACCTGATCGTTGCACTTTAGTCTTTTCTAGTTGTACGCGCAATCCTGCCATCCCGAACCTCATCTTTGTTAATTTACCGTTAATTATATGCTGGTTATCGGTTTTTCCGAGCTTTGGCTTGTGCGCCAAAAGGTCAAGCTTTGGTGAAGGTTAGGC
>JACQUT010000089.1 GCA_016267585.1 Cyanobacteria bacterium NC_groundwater_1444_Ag_S-0.65um_54_12 | reverse complement strand
TGAAGAGCTCGGTATGGGCGGCAGGGAGTGACTTGCGGGAGGAAAAAGCACATGCTCACAGATTCCAAAGTGATGGCCTTCGTGAACCGGGTTGGCAAGGATGCCACCTTACAGGATGATCTGGCGCGCGATTTCGATGGTACGGTAGCGCGCACCGGTCTGCAGCTCTCCGCCAAGGAGCGCGATGCGCTGCGTGCCAGCTGGCAGTTCTTGCGCGAGTTCAAGCCAGGGCGACGTGATGAGTATGTAATGTTAGGTGGGAGCATTGGTTGTTAGCTGAAAAACTGCTGATTGCTGGGTAAACTAGTTGCCGGCATTTCAAGGTGGGCAACAGCAATTTAGAGCAGCAAGTAGTTAGCTAGTAGTGCCAAGCAGTTATCCGGAGTTTAGCAGGATGCGCCAAGAGCGCCCTGCTATTTTGTTTGGCGGCAACTATTCACCAGGATGAACACGGCCGGGAAAATTGCGGAAAGCGCAGCCTGCGTGCTGATGCTATCGTTGACCAATGCCTGCAATCTGCGTTGCCGGCATTGCTATCGCGCCGATCCCAAGATCTTTGCTCAAGAGTTAGCGGCTGCCGAGATCGTGCGGATCTTGCGCGAATTCACCGATCTGGTGGCCGAGCTGGGCAAGACCGGTGTGGTGGTGTTCTCGGGCGGAGAGCCGCTCTTGTACGAACAACTGGGCCTGATGGCGCGGGTGGCGCGCAGCCTGGGTCTGACAGTACGTGTGAATACCAATGCCACGCTGGCCACTCCCGAAGTGGCGAATGCCTTGAACGCCTGGGGGGTCGAGTGCGCGCAAGTCAGCCTGGATGGAGCCAATAAAGCGGAGCATGAGGCCATTCGCGGGCGCGGCAGCTGGGAGCCGACCGTCCGGGGTGTCGCCAGCCTGCAGGCGGCTGGCCTGGCAGTGGTGTTGAAAGTGACATTGATCCATGACGCCAATGATGCGGATCCGGGCGCCTTCGTGCGGCTCGCTGCTAGCTGGGGCGTACTCCAGGTAAGCTTCGCTCGCGTTCTGCCCATCGGCACCGGAGCGGGATTCTCAGGGTTCGGGCCTGGAGCCTATCGCCAGGTGCTAGCGGCGATCGCCCGTGCCCGGTCTGCCACCGTGCGCACCGAGATCCGCGATGCCACCTTCGACCAGAGTTTCCTCGGCGGTATGCCTTACCGTTATCAAAGCGAGGAAGGCAGAGCAATTCTGGCCATCGATGCCGATGGTGCCGGTTACGTGTCGCGGCGCTTGCCTTTGCTGCTGGGTAACATTCGCGAGTCCGCGCTGGCCGACCTTTGGCGACACCCGACCATGGAGCTGCTGCGCACCGGTGGATTGCAAGGCAAATGTCGATCTTGCGCCCTGCTAACAGTGTGTGGCGGCGGTAGCCGGGCCGCGGCCTGGGCGGCTAGCCAGCAGTTGCTGGCTCCTGACCCGGATTGCTGGGTGGGCGCTGTCGCCTGAATACTCGCTGATGTGATCGCTGACCGTACCGGGCCGTATCAGCGCTGTGGTTGTAGAATAACCATATGATAATCGGTATGGCGAGTCTCGCTGTCACCTTGGCCGAGCGGGGAAAATCCGGAAGAATGGCGGAAGGGTTAGGCATCGAGCTCGAAAATGCTCGGGTAAAATTGCTGGCAGTTGGATCGAGTGGCATGCGATCGCTGGTGCACCCTTTGCCATTTCGCCCCGTGGGCGATCGGCAGATGGACGTGGCAGAGGGATTCGCGGCCGCACTAGCAGAATTCACCTCTCTTACGGGAATTCTGCCACGCCAGGTACCCGTGGTGGTGGCAGCTAGCCATCATTTCGCTTACCCGGCTTTCCGGATAGCCCATGAGCATTTGTTGACCCTCTTGGCGGAACACCTGCCAAATGCCTTTCTGGCAGCTAGCGATGGCCTGTGGTCTTTGGCGCAAGCTAAAACCGGTGCAGGATACTTGCCCTTTGTCCTGGCACGCACCCTGGGCATAGAGCTGGCAACGGTGCTACACGGAGCGCTGACCTTGGCGCTGGATGTCGGCAGTACCTCTACTGAAATAGTGCCACTGTTGCGTGGGCAGCTAGCGTATGCCAAGACGGAACCGGAGAGTTCGGATCTTTCCGAGCGCAACAGCAGAGCGCGTTTGCAAGATGGGCGGCTACTCTGGATCGGGTCGCTAGAAACTCCGCTCGAATACCTGGCACCAGTCGCCGCTGGCTATCGCATGGTTCCGCGTAAAGGGCGAATGGCTGCGGTAACTGGTTTACTGGCCGATGATCCGTGGCTCGCAGCACTGTTGCCGGATCGCGAGCATCTGCGATTGGAAGTGGCACAGGCAGTGGGCCTTGATACCGAGTTGCTGGGTGATGCAGTATATGACATTGCGCATGCCTTGCGCGAAAAGGCCATTGAAACTATTGCCATTGCCATTCGCCAGGTGATGGCGCGGGAGTTGCCAGCAGGTTGCCAGCGCGCAGCCATCATGGGGCTGGGCAAAAATGAACTGGCAGCACCAGCTCTGGCTCGGTGTGGCATAAGACAGCTAGTCGATATCGAAGCTGCGGCGGGGGTTCCGCTCAAC
Source organism: Cyanobacteria bacterium NC_groundwater_1444_Ag_S-0.65um_54_12 (assembly GCA_016267585.1). Lineage (GTDB taxonomy): Bacteria > Cyanobacteriota > Sericytochromatia > S15B-MN24 > VGJW01 > JACQUT01. The sequence continues at coordinate 892 of JACQUT010000089.1, read as the reverse complement.
CTGGGAGCTACTTATGGTCTGGCACTCGCTGCTGCTTGCTTGAATAGTTGAGCGAACTGGTCAATTGCGAACCGCTATAAGTAGCCGCCTGGGTGGTAAATGTAACGTATGCCTCCGGACTGCTCACAACGGAAAAAAGCGCTCGATTGGCTAGTTACGGGACAAGAAGCGCTGGTACAGGCTTTCTTGAGTGAAATTCCCGTCTCTGATCGGCTTGACGATCCCTGGCTGCTCTTGATCGAAGGCGAATGTTACCGCCATCTGCGGCATTATCCAGAGGCGGCTTTTTGCCTGGAGAAGGCCCTGGAACACTTCGAACAGCGAGGAATTCAAGCAGGAAGCTTTGCTGCTTGCGGCGATCTGATGGGCCTAGCCTGGGAGAGGCAGAATCTGGAGGCCTTTCAGCAATGGTCCGATCGGGCCGCGAAAAACCTCCCGGCAGGAACGGCTTTTGACCAGGCTGAATATTACAACAATTTAGCTTGCCATGAACTCAGATCGGGCCAGCAGGCAGCAGCGGCGAAGCTTTGGGAAAAGGTACTGGATCTTCCGCAATTTCAATCACTCCATATTGCATCGATCAAGCAATTTGCGACCCTGAATCTCGGGGTTCTGGCCCTGGAACACGGTGATTTAGCTATAGCTGAGCGCCGATTTTCGAAGGTCCTGGCGCTTACCGAAAAACAAGAACTAAGACCCAGTGTTCGTTACGGAGCGCTACTTTATTTGGCCAGGATAACGTTTCAGAGGGGTGAATTAGCGGCGGCCCAGGCCATGATAGCAACCTTGCCGGAAGCTGGCGATCCTTATCGCAAGGCCGAAGCCCATCAGCTTCAGGCAGAAATCTCACTAGCCGAGAGTAATTTGCCGGATGCTGAAAGGGCAATTCACG
>JACQUT010000083.1 GCA_016267585.1 Cyanobacteria bacterium NC_groundwater_1444_Ag_S-0.65um_54_12 | reverse complement strand
GCAGGCTTTTTAGGTGTAATGTACTACTTCTTGCCGAAGCAGGCAAATTTGCCGCTAGCTAGCCAACGACTCGCTATTTTTCATTTTTGGTCACTAATTTTGCTCGGGGTTTGGGCTGGCCCGCACTATATCCTTTTTCCGGTGCTTCCCGAATGGACACGAACGCTAGGAATAACTTGTTCACTACTGTTGCTCATTCCTGCTGTGAGTGGTGTATTTAACGGCATAATGACACTCAAAGGTCACTGGGATAAGTTAAAGAGCGACCCGATTCTGCAGTTCATGATCACCGCCCTGATCTGCTATGGCTTGGCAGCCTTTGATGTTGCGTTGCTGTCAACTCGCACTGTCGATGCGCTATCGCACTATACCGACTGGGCCAGCGGCCACGTGCATGGTGCGGCGCTGGGATGGGTAACTATGCTCGGTATAGGGACCAGCTATTTTCTGATTCCCCGACTTTGGGGCATGCGACAGCTGAAGTCCCAAAGACTGCTAGCTGCTCATTTTTGGCTATCCGTAAGCGGTTTGTTACTCTATTGTACTTCGATGGTAGCGGGAGGTATCAAGCAAGGTTTGCAGTGGCAAGCTATCGGCCCAGACGGTTCGCTTGCTTATTCTTTCTTGGAGACAGTAAGAACCATGCATCCCTTCTATGTCGTTAGCTTGGTAGGAGGATTGTTATTGCTGGCTGGTATGTGCTTGATGGTCTATAACGTGTTGCTGACCATGCGTGCTGCCCACTCCAGGAACGCTCTGGTGCAAGTTTTGCCTGGCAATGAAAACTAAAGCTAGCTACGAAAGTTAGATATCTCGATGGAATATCGACCATTAGAACGTCACAGTTCCCGGATGGTATTGCTCGCTACGGTAGCGGTGAGTATAGGTGGGTTGGGCGGAATTATCCCTTTGTTTTTTCTGAAAGACTCGCTTCCACCCGTAGCAGATGTGAAGCCATATAGTGCCTTAGCTTTGGCGGGGCGGGATATCTACTTGCGCGAGGGTTGCGTTAATTGTCACAGCCAGATGATCCGACCTTTTCGCGCTGAAACTGATCGGTATGGCCCTTACTCGCGCATGCTAGAGTCGCGTTACGATCATCCCGTTTTGTGGGGAGCCAAGCGTAAATGTCCGGATCTGGCACGAATTGGCGGAAAATATCCGGATGATTGGCATGTACAGCATATGCGTGATCCGCAGATCATGGCCCCCGGTTCAGTAATGCCACCCTATCCTTGGCTGGAAAGGACTCCACTGGATAATCGCACCATTGTCAAAAAAATGCGTACCATGCGCCGCCTGGGTGTTCCATATTCGGACAGCGAAATAGCGCACGCTCCGGCAGCTCTCCAGGGCAAATCTGAGCTAGCTGCTCTGATTGCATATTTGCAGAGCCTGGGCACTGCCGTAAGAAATGAACATGGCACAACTACCAGTAAAATTACTGTAAGGAATTTGCCGCCTTCAAGCAACCAAGCCGACGATCTGCTAGTTGCCATTGGTGCCAAGGATCAGGTACTAGCAGGTCGCAAGATCTATCGCGAATTTTGTACTGGCTGCCACGGGGAAACCGGACACGGGCTCATTGGCCCGGCTTTGCTGGATCGTCAGGAATGGACATATGGAACGGGTAAACCGGAAGACATTGCCAAGGTTATCCGTGAAGGTACCTCCAACGGTATGCCGGCATGGGCAAAGCACTTCAACTATCAAAAAACCGCTCAGATCACCGCTTTCGTACATAGCCTTTCCCATCCGGCTGATCCCTACCATCCGCCTTTGCCGTGAGCGACCAAGAAGTTATAAAAGCGTCTCCTTGCAGCCTTTGGGACACCTCTGCGCGGGCGCTGCGCTGCGCAACCGGCGTCTCCTTGCAGCCTTTGGGACGCCTCTGCGCGGGCGCTGCGCTGCGCAACCGGCGTCTCCTTGTTAAGCTAATGTCCCGTAGTATCTGGAGTGTTCCGGCCTGGTACCGCGCCACCAACAATTGAGAGACCGTACATGCCGTCAATCATCAGAGTAAGCGGCAATAAGACAGTTCCTATGATGCTTCCCAGGGAATCAGGTTTTTCTTGCAGCGCTTTCAATAGCCTGGGAGTCAAAAACGGCGATAAAACTTGCTGCTCTGGCATTTCAGGCAGCTTTACCGGATCTAATTGCTCCGGTTTAGTAGTAGAAAGCGCTAACTGTTGCTCTAGCTCTGCAACAGGCCATGCTAGCTCCCAAGCCTTGTGGCGATATTTCACATAAGCATCGAATGAAAGGTCACCTTTGAACCAGCCATCTTGCAAGCGGGTCATTTGCTTTTCAATTCGTGCGAGACGTGCTTTCGCATTTCTTAGCCACTGCTCTTTTCCGGGGCGATCGGTAGGAATAGCGGGCCAAGCACTCACTAAAAGCTGATCAAGAGCAATACTTGCAGCAATGACAGCGTTATTGGTCTTACCTATCGGCGGTTTGCTGGAGCATTTGCCTCTTTTAACGCCTTGTTGTTTTGCTGCCAGAACCTCTCCTGCCATCGCCATCTCTTTCTAGATTGTAAGCTGCAAAGTATATCGGCATTACGCTGGGCAAAGATTCTTAAAGCCAGAGAAATTTCGGGGAAAAAATTCTCGAGTTCGCGGTAAACAAGGCGAAAGTCGCTATTTTTATGCTGGCTTCTCAGCCAAGCCTTTGTTGCGGTCATCTGGCAAAAGTAAAACCTTGCCTCCGAATCGTTGCGCAATAACCAAAATCTCATGG
>JACQUT010000001.1 GCA_016267585.1 Cyanobacteria bacterium NC_groundwater_1444_Ag_S-0.65um_54_12 | reverse complement strand
GCGTTTTGGATATTGGCCGGATTAGCCATGTTAGCGGCTGCCGGTGGCAGATTGCTCGTCTCCGAATGGTCAAAGCAAGCCAATATTTCTCGCGAAGCAATCAAACGACTAGCCAATCGCGGAGCCATACAGCTTGTCGATCAGCCGCTTGAGCGTTCACCATTCATGGGCGCTGCCGAACCGGTAAAAGAAATATCCTTGACCGCAGCGCAAGCGGTGGCACTGCGAGCGATTTGCGAAGGTCAACCCAAGGAGACGTTCCTCTTGCATGGCGTTACCGGCAGTGGCAAGACCGAAGTCTATCTGCGAGCGGTAGCGACAGAATTGGCAAGAGGTCGTGGAGCGATCATATTGGTGCCAGAGATCTCGCTCGCTGCACAAGTAATAGCGTGCTTTCACAGTTACTTTGGCCAGAAACTCGCCATCTTGCATAGCAAGCTTTCTGAAGGTGAACGTTATAGTGAATGGTGCCGCATACGTTCCGGTGAAGCACAGCTGGTAGTTGGCGCACGAAGTGCCATTTTTGCTCCGGTCGATCCTCTTGGCCTCATTATCATAGACGAGGAACATGAACCAGCGTATAAACAAGAGCAAGCGCCGCGTTATCATGCCCGAGCCGTTGCCCTGCAAAGAGCTGATTTGGAGGGTGCGCGCGTGGTCTTGGGCAGTGCGACGCCTTCGCTTGAATCATATCAGGCAGCAAAACGTGGCCGCTTTAGACTATTGACATTGCCTGACCGAGTCCGGGATCTTCCACTGCCTGCGGTGCGGCTGATAGATATGCGCTTGGAGGCTCGCGATGGCAACAAAGGACCATTTAGCCGATCGCTCATTGCGGCGCTGACAGCTGTTCTAGCATCGGGTGAGCAAGCAATCATACTGCTAAATCGCCGCGGTTACGCTCCTTTCGTACTTTGCCGCAATTGCGGTGCAGTAGCTCAGTGCCCGTATTGTTCGGTTGCACTTACCTACCATCGCGACTGGAAGGCTCTTTGCTGCCATTATTGCGGCACCAAGCGCGCGCCAACCGAATGCTGTCAACATTGTGGTGGCCATAATGTCCGTTACCTGGGCGCTGGCACCGAAAAAGTAGTGGAGTCTCTCGGCAAATTGTTCCCAGGAGTCCGGGTACTTCGGCTAGATCGTGATTCTACTACGCGAAAAGGTGCCCATCATCAGATCATCTCGACCTTCGTCCGAGGAGAAGCCGACATACTGGTGGGCACACAAATGGTGGCAAAAGGTTTCGATTTTCCCCATGTAAGGTTAGTAGGAATTCTGGCAACCGATGCCACCCTTCGTCTACCGGATTTCCGGTCAACTGAACGTACTTTCCAGCTGGTCACGCAGGCAGCGGGACGTGCCGGACGAGCCAGTGCTGGTCTGGTAATCGTGCAAACTTTCGCGCCAGATCATCCTGCGTTGGTGGCAGCTTCCGCTCACGATTACCAAGCTTTTGCCAGTCTAGAGTTGCCTGGTCGAGAAGCACTAGCTTATCCGCCATTTGGGCGGATAATTGCTGTTACGATCGCAGCAGCCAATTATGAACGTGCCTGGCAATTAGCCAATGAGCTAAAGCAGAGGTTGGCGGATATACCAGCAGAAATCTTGGGGCCAGCACCAGCACTGCTAACTTTATTAAATGGACAACACAGGATACAAATCATTATCAAGACCAAGCGGTTGAACCAGACTAGCAATGCCTTGCGCCAAGCCTTGACCCCTTATCTAGGTCTGTCTGCTGTCCATTTCGTGGTAGATGTAGACGCCATATCATTATCATGAGAGAGGAGTCCCCCGAAACGCTCGGGGGACTCCCTTTGTCCCGCGTGGAAAGGAGGAGTTATCGGTTACAAAAGCTTAAACAGTAGTAGGGATAGCGGCATTAATCGCCACGTTGGTGCTGGGAACGGCTGCTCCCATTGGAACTCCAGCCTTGGGTAGAACAATAGTAATTTGCCCGTTTACGAAATTGGCCTGAATCTGACCAGCTGGGTAGCCAGGCGGCAAGTGGAACACCCGTCGCAGGGTTCCGAAGTGACCTTCGGTGGCATGATAAGCTACCGTTACCGTGCCGTTGTTCCAAACAGCTTTCCGGAAAGCCGTGAGAATGAGTTGATTGCCTGCCACTTGCAGGTTAATGTCACGGATATCGACGCCCGGCAGTTCTACCACCAGTAAATGAGCATCCGGCGTTTCAGCTACGTTCATGGCTGGAGCAAGCGAGCTGTATAGCTGAGTACTGCTTGGTGGATAGCCAATAGGTGCATAGCGGGGATCTACCATGCCAAATTGCGGATTAGCATACCCTGGCTCGGAATGGATGGGATGGAAGAAGGCCTGGCTTGGAACCCAGGGCGACTGAGTAACCCAGGGTAATCCATAATAAGGTGCGCCCATCATCTGGAGGGTACTGCCCGCCAAAGGATGGTTGTAAGAAATGATCGGCAGATTACCGGTCAGGTGATCGGTATTCCTGGGGTCGCCATAAAATAGGCGATTAAGATCAGTGCGAACAGCATCCAGTGGAGCGAAACTGCCAACGAAGCCAGGCGCGAATGGTTGACT
>JACQUT010000093.1 GCA_016267585.1 Cyanobacteria bacterium NC_groundwater_1444_Ag_S-0.65um_54_12 | reverse complement strand
GTAGAAGCCGCTGGGCGACAGATCACGGCAATTGAAATGCTTCGTGACTTCGGTAACCTGGCAACTCTTTCGCAGGAACTACGCCAAACGGCCCACTTGCGACTATCCTACCCCTTCGCTAGCTTGGCGGATCTTGCGGCATTGCACGAGCCACCTCTCTCTAAATCGGCAGTCAACCACCGAATTCGTACCTTGCTGCGTTTGGCCTCTCAGCTGTAACTGCTTCCCAGTACGCTGCGGCCCGGAGCCGGCGGCTCGCGCTGCAATAAACCTCTCCTGGTGAGCAGTTACAGCTTTTCGCCAATCGACTTGGCCTGGGTAAATAGTAAGAGATAATCTGGCCCGCCCGCCTTGGAATCCGTGCCAGACATGTTGAAGCCTCCGAAAGGATGTGCACCCACTACAGCGCCCGTGCACTTTCGATTGATATAAAGATTGCCGACGTGGAATTCTCGCTTGGCTCGTTCCATCTTTTCACGTGAGCTAGTATAGACAGCACCCGTCAAGCCGAATTCAGTGTTGTTGGCAATTTGCAGGGCATCGTCAAAATTCTGGGCCTTGATTACTGCCAGTACTGGTCCAAAAATCTCCTCTTGAGAAATACGAGCAAGCGGTGGCACATCAGCAATCACGGTAGGCAACAGGTAGAAGCCCTCACCCACAGCGCCAGCTCGCCCACCACCAGTGATGAGACGCCCCTCTTGTTTACCGATTTCACTATATTCAAGAATAGAGCGCATGGCAGTCTCATTTACCACCGGTCCCATGTCGAAGTTTTCGCCCGGATTGCCAATGGTAATTTTTTCCACGCGCGCCTTCAAGCGAGCTACGAATTCATCGTAAATCTGCTCTACCACGATCGCTCGTGAGCATGCCGAACACTTTTGTCCCTGGAAACCGAAAGCCGAAACCGCCACACCTTCGACGGCAGCAGCCAGATCAGCGTCGGCATCCACAACGATGCTATCTTTACCGCCCATTTCCAAAACGGTACGTTTTACCCAAATTTGACCACTCTGCTGCTGTGCTGCTCGTTGATGGATGTCCAGCCCTACTTCTCGTGAGCCAGTAAAGGCAATAAAACGGGTCTTGGGATGTCCCACGATGGCATTGCCAAAGCTAGCTCCCGCCCCGGGGCAAAAATTTACCACTCCTGGTGGCATACCGGCTTCTTCCAGAGCCTCTACAAATTTTGCAGCTATGGTGGGTGAATCGCTCGATGGCTTCAAAATAACCGTGTTGCCGCAGACGATAGCCGCCGTGGTCATACCAGCCATGATGGCGCAAGCAAAGTTCCATGGCGGAATAACAGCGCCCACGCCCAGCGGAATATACCACAAGTAGTCTCGCTCGCCCGGCAATTGAACCGGTGGAGCTGCTTGCGCCAAGCGCAGTGCTTCTCGACCGTAAAATTCACAAAAGTCGATGGTCTCGGCAACATCAGCATCTGCTTCAGCCCAGTTCTTACCTACCTCAAAGACTAACCAAGCAGCAAATTCAAATTTCCGGTCGCGAACAATCTGGGCAACCCGAAAGAGTAGACTAGCCCGTTCTTCGACCGAGGTTCGGCTCCAGGTCTCAAAGGCCTGCAAGGCGGCCTGCATCGCCGGTTCGACTTGAATTGTCCCTGCTTTTTGGTGCAATCCTACTAGCTCAGCTGGTTTGGCAGGGTTGATCGAACGAATTTTTTCGGTGGTGGTGATACGCTCGCCAGCAATAATAAGCTGGTATTCTCGCCCTAGCTCAGCGTGAACTTTAGCTAGTGCTGCCCGCATCTTGCTGGTATTCTCTTCGTTGCGGAAATCTGTCAATGGCTCATTTACAAAAGGCTGCACCGGTGGGCAAATCTCCACACGAGTAGGGGCTTCGATGGTACTCATGAATATATCCTTTCCACGAAGTCCCGAATCGGGACTGCGTTCCCAAATATTTCATTGTATCACGGCTGCTTTTTGCATCAGGCTCAGGATCTCGTTGTGAGGCACACGTACTGGCAGAACCAGTTGCCCAGTAAACTAAGCGATCTCGCCCCAATGTTCGTTTGGTAAACCACTAGACAACCTGGGCCATAAGTGAAAAGGCAAACACGCTGAAGCATCAGGCAGCATGCGTTGTACCCTCGCTGACCTACTTTCCGGCTCCGCGGGACAGATTCCGCGGATTAATCCAGACCAAGCAACCAGTAGCACATCCCGGTGATTAACGCGATCGAGCGATTTGTCTTTTGCATGGTCCAGTAAGCGATCCTTGTTGGACCAGATTATCTCCACATCTGGCGAGCGCAAAAAAGCCTCGGCTGCCACAACCTTGGATTTGCGTTTGCTGCTAGCCAATCGCAAGGGATGACCAGAGCAAGACAGTGCCGCCGCCACCAGGTTGGTACAGATATAACGTGCAGGTTGCGTAAGACCCAGCAAAAAATCATATTTTTTGCCCACCTGAAAGAGAGCGAACGCTATTACCCGTTCGATATCATCTGGCGTATGATTTTTTGGCCGCAAAATTACTACTTTGTCTGTCATTACTGGCAAGTAGGCTGCCAGGTCCATGATGTTGACTCCGAGATCTTTTTCAGCCAGCGCATGAACGACATAGCGATCGCCCAAGTACAAGATGGCATGAACGAACGGCTGCCGATCCTGACAAAGCAGACCATAGGTGGTCAATATGATATCGCCTCGCTTGGCATGTTTCAGTAACTCGGTTATCTCTGCCGGCGTCATGGCGGAACGTGCCAACGGCGGATTTATGAACAACCAGGTAAACAACCTTTGTAATATTCGATTACCAGCTTCTGTAGCGACATGCCAAGCTTGTCGCCAGAAGGTAAGTTCTTCCCTCGCCATCACCAACATGAACCCCCAAGCTAATAACTCAAGAGGCTTCTTGATCTTCGATCTGAATCGGTACTACAAAAACATCCCACTCGCTTTTATGAAACTCACACCAGCGTGCTTCACCACTACGCGAGCGCCATGTCCCTTCTCTTTCGCACGGCTGATCTGTCGCCATGCCAAACCAACAGCGTTTCCTATCGATCTTTCTATCTCCACGCGGGCATTACAACGCTTTTCTACCCAGAAGAGTCCGGCATTATACCAAGTTACGATGTTAATTTTACTAAATCCAATAAGCACGACCGTGTCCCAGCACATAGTCAACATATTCTTGATTGATGTAATGCCCGCCGCTGCGCTTAGCACTGCCAGCGTTGTAAGCGGCTACAGCATCCGACCATGAACCATAACGCCGATATTGACGAGCCAGATAACGGGCACCATATAAGAGATTAAAAACGACGTCGTTCTTGGCTCGGGGGAAGGCATGCGGATGCCAGTAATCGTTAATCTGCATGAGACCCCAATCCGTGCCGGTTTTGTTATGCCCCGACACTGGCCGACTGCCTTGGTCATACTGACGCCAATTCGATTCGCGCAAAGCAATGGCCTTTAGAATAGGACGTGGAATCTTGAAACGATCTGCAACGCGATTGAAAAGCTCATCAAGGCTGGCACGATCTGGATTCGTACCAGCCGGTGGAATCGCCAGCCCGGCACTGATGCTCTCCGCATCACGTGATGGCGCAACTTGCCGCGAAGCTGACGGTTCAGGAGGGGGCATTTGCGCACCAGGTAATCGCAGCACCATTCCTGGCAAAATCAGATCCGGATCAGCAATCTGGTCGCGGTTCAACTCGTAAATAGCGCGCCAGCGCCGCCCGTCGCCACTCAGTTCACGCGAAATACGCCATAGCGTATCTTTGGGGCGCACGGTATAAGTAGCAGTTGCCGGTAACGGATCACCTGCCTGACCAGTGACTGCTGGTGGCGAATCTGTCGCTTCCGCTGGACCACTCAAATGTTCCCAAAGATCTTTGGTCGCCGCATCGAGCCGCGAGACGAGAGTGCGTAAGCTCCGCAATAAGGGGCCGATACGTGCTACAGATTTACCGTTAGACAGCGCGGGATTGGAAGCCGCAGCGGTAAAATCCTCTTCAACAGTGACTGCTGCTTCTTGTTTTGCCGCCTGGTCTACTACTGGCCGCACCGCTGCTGCTTCAGTTTGCCAGGGAAGTGGCGGTAAAGATTGGCGGAAGTTTGGCCCAATCGCGTCTCGCATACGTTTTCTATGGGCCGTTCATCAGTTGTTCACGGTAAAAGCAACACTAAGTAGCTATTAAGAAATGGTATAGGTTGCTATCTGAATAGCTGGGAGAGCAGCACGGCAATTTGCCGCCACAACCCAGGACCCAAGAGCAGCGCCCCCAACAACACCGCCCTTGCTGATG
>JACQUT010000006.1 GCA_016267585.1 Cyanobacteria bacterium NC_groundwater_1444_Ag_S-0.65um_54_12 | reverse complement strand
GCGAACGCAGCTTCTCGTCCAGCAACCGTTTCAACTCTAGCATGCGGTGCTTGACTGCTGCTATTCCTTTACCGGTACAGGCATTTACCGGTACAGCACCCAGGATTTTTACCCAGGTTGCAGTCAGCTTCGAGTCAGCCAGATCGGTCTTGGTAAGAGCTAAAATGGCAGCTTTATTGCCAATCAGGTTTTTTGCACCCACAAAGCGTGAAGAAACGGGAATCCTGGCATCTGCGACTTCAACTACGAGATCTATTACTTTCAAGTATTCCTTGAGCAGCCGCCGGCTCTTGGCTATGTGACCAGGGTACCACTGGATGACAGGCAAATCCATCTATAACTGCTCACCAGGGTTGCTTTCTGGCTTTCGTCCTCGGCCCCGTGCCTCACGTACGTAAGAATACGCTGCGGTCCGAGACCTGCGGGCGCACTCAGAAATCACCTCCTGGTGAGCAGTTATATCCACCTGAACGGAACAGCCAAAAACGGAAGACTAAACCGTAGCCGGCTCTCGATTGGTCCCACGCACTTGCTCGCGCGCTTTTTCCTTGATACGAGCTGCTTTCCCCTGTAATTTTCGTAAATAATACAGCTTGGCTCGACGAACTGCACCCTTACGCAGAACTTCAATCCGGTCGATACGTGGTGAATGCAGCAAGAAAATGCGCTCCACTCCTACACCTTGAAAGATTCGCCGAACTGTCATCGTTTGATTAATCCCGGAACCCCGGCGCTTGATTACCACGCCTTCATAAGCCTGGATGCGCTCTTTGCCACCTTCGATGATCTTGGCAAAAACCTTGATAGTATCTCCAGGGGCGATCGCCGGCAAAGCTGACTTCAACTGACCTTGTTCGATCTCTTGTATGGTTCGTTGCGCATATAACCGGCTCATGACGACACTCCTTGTACCAAAAAGTACGGAAAGATATCTTACCACGCGACAATAAAATGCTGCAAGCAAATCCGCCGGGCCGCCGGGCCGCGGCATCGGAAGGCCGGTAGACGCCACCCGGCTTCCGGGTATTGCCCGAAAACTGGCTTGACCCCCGCCCAGTCAAAGGCGGAGGCCAAACGCTCAAATATCACTATGGTCAAGGGCTAGACTTTGGCATTCAGTGTAAAGAGGTCGTCTTCCTTGGCATCTAGCAACCATTGTTTCTCGACGTAGCCGTGGAGCCAATCGCTCGAAAGATCAGTGCCGGTTAACTGGTTGCCCGAGGGCAGGTAAACGTCATCGTGCCAGTCGGCATTATCATCGAAACCGCCCAGCGCACCGCGTACTTCGTCATTTTGCCGGTTGGGGGATACTTCACCTATGATATTCAGGTAAGCATTCTTGAAAGCCCCGGTTCGCTCAATCGACATGCTGATGACATCGCCTTGCGAAGTTTTTATGGAGATACCGTTTTTGGCAGTGCGGCTGATGGTGGTGCCATCCGAGAGGGTGATCGGCGTATTTCCTGGCAACTCGGTAACTTTCCCATCGATCACCAGGGAATTGTCGGCGGCAGTGAAGCTGATCAGATGTTGATTCGCGCCCTTTCCGACGCGCAGCGCGGCCGCCGTGCTGTATACCCCTTCCGCTCCGTAGATCTTTTCTTGTTTGGTCTCTAGCTTGAGCGGGTTGTTGCTGTCGGTGCTCTCGAGCCAGGTCTGCTTGCCGGTCGCTTGTGCCCGATAACCGCTCCCGTCCTCACGCTTCACATTGCCGCCACCCGACAGGCTAAAACCGTTGTAACTAGTTCCGATAGCTGCCATTGTTCTCTTCCTCCGATTTTTTCCGTTTCGAGCGACCCCTCGTTCGCTTCACAAGATGATTATCGAGGGGCTGCTTACACAGGCGCTTACACGGCGAAGAAAAATACGAGAGGTTACGTCATTTGGGGTATGTTGCTCGAGGAGCAGCGATTCTATGCAGATCTACCAGCGACAATCAAGGTATTTTCTATCACGGGTGTTGCTGGCTGTTGCGCTGCTGCTAGGCGAATTTGCCGGGGCCGGGGCCGCCCGGGACGTCAAGCAGCTGGTGGCGCCCCTGGTCTTGATCGGTGGCGGACCGGAAAACCACCAGGTAACGGCAGAGTTGCTCTCCTTGGCTGGTGGAACCGCGGCCAGAGCCGTCATCTTGCCAGTAGGTTCCAGTAGACCGGCCGAAGCTGGCGCTGCCTGGGAAAAATATCTAGCTGCGTTCGGCGTGGAGGCGCGAGCGCTCTTACTTCCCGAGCGAGCTGCGACAACTGCGATCGAGACGCTACGCACTCTGGCAGCTGCCGATCTCCTTTTTTTTACCGGTGGGGATCAGCGCAAGCTGGCCGAGTGGCTGTCCGGTACGCCGGTGCAAGGTGCTTTGCTGACTGCCTGGCAGCGTGGAGCGGTGCTAGCTGGCACCAGCGCCGGTGCAATGATCTGGGGAAGCAACTACCTGGTCAGCGGTACTAGCCGCAGTGCCCTCACCATGGCTTTTGAAAAAAACTCAGAGGGTAGGCCTGGCCTGGAGCTACGGTCCGCCTGGGGTTTCCTCGAAAATTTCCTGATAGATACGCATTTCAGTGAAAAACAACGCCTGGGCCGCTTGCTCTTGGCGCTAGCGGCTACACCAGCGGCGCGGGCGCTAGGTATCGACGAGGGAACCGCTGCCATCTTTACCGGATCGCAATTGCGCGTAATCGGAAAGGGCTCGGTCTCGCTCATCACAGCTCCCTCTCTGCTGGGTAACAACGCCAAGCAGGCCGGATTACGCACTCCTTTTGCTGCTGGTCCTTTTGTAATGCAGCGTTTGATCTCCGGTCAAAGCATCGATCTAAACGACCAAGAAAATGCCAAACAACCGGTCATTGATCGGGAACAGCTTGCCGCGTCGTCATCAGCTCGCTTGAACAAGATCATGCCCATGACACTGGTAGGATCGCAGCTGCCTTTATCTTCATCCGGAGCCGTCGTGGATTTCATTCGTAATGCTGGTGGCACTGGGGCGCGTTTGTTGCTACTGGCTGGCGACCGCGCGGCTCGACCCGCTGAGGTCTGGCGCAAGCAATTGCTGGTGCTAGGCGCCGGGCGAGCGGTGGTACTGATAGCCTCCAGTTTGCATGATCAGGGATTAGCACAAGTTTTGGCAGATTCCTCCGGGATCTTTTTTTTAGAAGATGAAGCAGGGACGCTGCTGTCGGCTCTGAATGCCAATCAACGCCAGCTAGGCAATTTGCTCACTAGCTACGCTTTGCGGTTGCCGCTGGCTGCTGCAGGTGTAGGGGTGCGTTTGCTCGGCGCGGTAGCAATTTTTGGCAGCCCTACCCGTGGCAATAAATTCATGTTGCCAGGTCTGCGCTTGGCGCCCGGAGCGGTGATTTACGAGCAATTCTGGGAAACCGCTGGATTTGAGCAGCTTTTGCAAGCCGTGTTGTTGACCAGAGGGGGGTTCGGGATTGGCCTCGGCCCCGAGAATATAGTTCGCCTCGATCAGGGCCAGGCTATTGTCAGCGGCCAGGGACAGGTACTATCCTTGGAAGGTGCTCACATTCAAGATTTCACCTTGCCAGCTACCGATTCTCTAGCACCTGCGGCGGTACGCGGGCTGGAGATTTCGGTTATTCCGCCCGATAATGCCTATGATTTCCAGCGGCAGTTACCGCGTTTTTGAGACAATGTTGCACACCGTCGTCCAGCGAAAGCTCGAATTACCTGTCTTGCCACGCCATCATCTGGCGCGACCTTTGTTGTTGCAAAGGCTTGAAACTGGCTTACGTCCTGACAAGCGTTTGACTTTGGTGCTCGGTGGACCGGGCTCTGGCAAGACCGCGCTACTGGCCGAGTATGCGATTGCTCATGCCAATTCGGTTTTCTGGTATAGCTTGAGCCCCAGTGATAGTGATCCGGTAGGTTTCTTCAGTCACCTGGCTGAAGGCCTGCGTAGCCGCTATCGGGAGCTATCGTCTGAAGGAATAGGTTTGGTGACGGCGTTGGGTCGTCGCGGTCTGACGCAAGCCATCGGATTGCTATGCGACGAATGGCAAGCCGTGATAGAAGAGCCGTTCATATTGATCCTGGACGGTGTCGAATACCTCGCAGCCAGCAAAGAGTTAGCGGAAGCCTTGAATGTTCTCGTGAATCTTTTCCCGGAGCGCTCGCAGCTAGTGTTTTCTGGCAGAACGCTCCCGGCACTGAAATTAGCGCAATATAAACTGCGTGACCAGCTAACCAGCATAGAGGACGAAGATTTACGTCTCTCGTGCCAGGAAATCGAACAGCTCTTATGCAATTCTCTCAAGCAAGCAATCGCGCCGGAAGTAGTGGAACAATTGCTCGATCGCACCGGTGGCTGGGTGACCGGGGTAGTATATGCGGCTTCCGGTGAAACAGCTGACCTCGTCACGCGACTGGAGCAGCCAGAAGTTCTTTATGAATTCTTGGCAGAAGAGATCCTCTCACACTTCGCACCGGAGTTTTTGCAAAAGCTCTTGGCTTGTGCTTATTTGCCCCGGCTGGAGGTTCGAACTTGCCGTAAGCTGCTAGGGGCCGAGGCAGATGCCTTTTTGGCGGCACTGGATTCACAGCGTTTTCTGGTGACGCGGTTCGACGATGGCTTGGCGTTTCACCCGATTTTTCGGGATTTTCTCCAGCGTACCGCTCTGGCGCGGTGGCCACGCCAGATTCGTGAGGAGGTTTTTCATCGCCTGGCCCGGGATGTAGCTGTTACCCCAGAAGATGCCGTTACTTTTTTGCAACTGGCAAATGACTGGGAGCAAGCTCAAGAACGCCTGGTACGAGCCGCCAATACCTTTTTCCGAGAGAGCCGGCTGACGACCCTGCAAAGTCTGCTCGCTGCTTTTCCACCTTCATTTTTGAGAGAATCCGCCTGGTTGTGCTATCTGGCAGGAGAGATCCTGCGACGGGAAGGACGACTCAGTGCGAGTCTCGGCAAATTGTTAGAGGCAGAGCGGCTCGCATTGGCTGGCAACAATCAGGAAGGCCTGGGACGAATCTTGGCCAGCTTGGCTGCGGTAGCGGGAGCACGTGGCGATACTGCACATCAGCTGGACTACGCTCAGCGCGCATTAACTTGCCTGCCACCAGGATCTAGTGATGCCGTGGCTTCTTGTCATAATGTGTTGGCTACTTATTACCTTTACCGACATGATGCTGCCCAGGCAGAGCCGCTATTCAAGAAGGCTCTGGCTTTGTACCAGGATTTGGGCGATGCCTCGGGCGAAATGCGAGTGTATCACAACTTGGGACTTTTGCATGCTAGTACCGGTGATTTTGATCGCGCCGTCTCTTGCTATGGAGAATCACTCAGGCAATCGGAACCTGCTGGTATCTTGCCGTTACCCATGACTTACAACAACCTGGCACTTTGCTATTTTCATCTGGGAAAGTCAGCTCAAGCCTACAAGGTTTTAGAAAAAGGAATGTCTTTGGTCGAGCGTCTAGCTGCCAAGCGCGATCGCCTGTTCTTGCTGCGCACGCTTGGTCAACTGGCGCTTTACCAAGGTGATTACGCCAAGTCCGAGGAAGCTTTTGAAGCTTCGCATGCGGAAGCTACCGCCATTGGCGATATCTTGTCGCAAGCCAATGCCGCCATTCGTATAGCAGAGTTGCGTATTCGCCAGCAAGATTACAAGTCGGCACAGCTAGCTATCGAGCGCGCTATCGCTATTAGCGGCCGCACGCTCGCGGACCCCGAGATCTCCGAGGCGGCTTTGCTTCAGGTGGAAATCGAACTAGCTACCGGACAGCTTTCGGTGGCCCAGGAGCGTCTCAATAGCCTGACGAACCAGATGAAAGCAGCACCTAACCATCATCAAGCCTTTCATGTGGCGAGACTGTGGAAAGCCTGGTATCTAGCCAATCAGCAAGAACAGCAGGCAGTTTTGCAATCGCAAATAATGCGAGACCTTGCCAGACGTTTCGGTTATCCGCTCGACGGTTCAGAGGTCTCGAGTGAACAGGTATCGCCAACGCCACCAGAGCCGACCATCAGTGTGCGTTGTTTAGGCGCTTTCGCGGTAAGTGTAGATGGGGAACAGATTCCGAGCCGTGCCTGGAAGGTGGCGAATGCCAAGCTGACACTCGCTTATCTGCTTTTGCGGCCCCAGGGCGCTACTCGTGAAGCTTTGACAGAATTCCTTTATCCGCGCGAAGACACTACTCCCGCTGCTATTCATGCCGTGATTGCCAGGCTAAGACAAGCTCTTGAACCAGCGTCCAGGGCAAAAGCTTCTTGCCGTTTCATTATCTTCCAAGATGGCCGCTATTTGTTCAATCGCGGTGTTCACCTGGCCTTTGATGTCGCTGATTTTCGACGCTTGGTCTACTTGGCGCGGCAACCCGGGCGATCGGAAGCTGAACGCTCTGAACTGTTAGAACGCGCCACCAAGCTATATAGCGGTCATTTTCTGGAAGATTGCACCGATAACGATTGGTGCCAGCTGGAGCGTGAGAATCTAAGAAGGCTAGCTGGCGAAGTTTTCGAAGAACGCTGCGCTCTGGCTGCTGCTCGTGACGACTGGCTAAAACTGGAACAACTGGCCGACAATTACCTTTCCCTCGATCCTGGTTCAGAGCTGGCTTGCCGCGCCAAGATGGTATCACTTTTCATGCAAGATCGGGCAGAAGATGCTTTGCGTATCGGTCAGCTGGCCCTGGATACCCTACAAAAGCGATCTGGCCTTGAACCAGAAGAAGAAACCAGTGAACTGTTCGAACTGTTGCAAACCGGTAAGCTTACCGTACGAATCGCCAAAAAATTGGTGACCAGCCGTTGTAATGTCTGAATTCGTCAGCGATTTGTCAGTGCATTTTTCTATTATTTCGAAAGGGAAGCTCGGCAAAGGGGTATGATCCCGCATAGCAGCTCTCCCAAGCTGCTGCGGCAAACCTGTCCTGATTTTCAAAGGGAGGCGAGGCAACGATGAGACATGGCAGCTGTTTGCTCTCTCGGACGCTGATCGGCGTGCTAGCCATGGTTGCCGGTTGCAAGGCTATCGGGGCGCCTGGCAATTCCGGTTACAAGGGGCCGCTCATAATAGATTCGTTACCAGTAGATGGCAAAACGGATGGAATCGTGTCAACTTTTGGTGGCGGGCTCACCGGAACAGTCACGGCTCCGCAGGCTGCAATAATCGCCAATAATTCGGCTGCGCTCATTGATATTGGTGGCGCGGCTTTCCTGCGTTCACCGTTCCGGATCCAGAGCATAAATCAAGCACCGGTGCCGGATGCTTTGGTATCGCTGGTAGACTCCGCGGGGCAGAGCTTGGGCCTCCCCCCGGTGAAGACCGACGCCAATGGTCGCTTCACCTTTTCTACTTTACCAGCTAGTGGCAGCACGTTTTTCGTGCGTGCTAGCTTCAACGCCGAAGGCAAGGATTTCATATTTGAAAATCTGGCGCAAACTTCGGCGGCCGGAACGGGATCGGTGAACGTCGATGCTGCCAGTACACTGGTCGCGCAAAAGGTTTGGGCGACCAGCGCACAGCACAAGTTGTCGGCAGCGACGTTGCAGAAACTCCAGGCCTTGATAGAACAGCTGCTGGCGGTGTTGGATACTGGCACCATTCCCTACATGGCAAAAGGTTCGAGAGATACTTTGGCGGCTTTCGATCAACTGTTGCTCGATATGCCGCAAGTTCAGCAAGCAGCGCGAGCGGTGGCTGATGATCTCGAACGGCCGGCGGAAGTGTGGCAAGTGAGCAAGTTGGCAGATTCGGATTCCCTCGTCGCTGCGGGAGTTTATCCGGATGACAGCCGTTTGATCTCGGCTAATGGTTCGTTCGAGGTGGATCGTAACGGGAATTTATACTTACCACGCCTCGGCACCGCGAGCGTACCGGTCAGTACCCAGGGTCTGCGGGTGACCACAGCAATCAACCGGATCGCGACCGCTGGTGTTGGTACTGCCAGCGTTCGTTCAGAAACTGGAAGCTCGACAGCGGATCAATCTGCCGGTGGCCTGGCGACCGCTTCGGCGCAAGTGATCCAGATTATCCGGATGACGCCGGATGGCTCGACTTCAGTATATGCTGAATTGCCGCCTGGTATCGC
The DNA here is from genome assembly GCA_016267585.1 of Cyanobacteria bacterium NC_groundwater_1444_Ag_S-0.65um_54_12. Classification (GTDB taxonomy): domain Bacteria; phylum Cyanobacteriota; class Sericytochromatia; order S15B-MN24; family VGJW01; genus JACQUT01. The sequence goes on along the minus strand of JACQUT010000006.1, from coordinate 931 downwards.
GTTGCCAGTTCTGATGGCTTTCGCGCCGGATGGCACGCTCTATGTGGTGGGAACCCATGCCAAGACTTCTGAAGTGCGGGAATTCATCGAGAGCCGTACCAGCTTGCTGATGAACGAGCATGAGGGATACGTCTTCAAGCTCACCGAGTTGCCGCAGCCTACCGTTCCCGGGCGAATCGCCGTCGATGGCAACGGTGATCTGTATATAGCGTTGCGCTATTATCATGTAGTAGGACGGATGCCCAAGTTAGGCGCCAGTCCAGACCTGGTAGCGGGAATGAGTGGCAAGATTGGCTACCAGGATGGTTCCGCCAGCGCAACTCGCTTTTCTTATCCGGCTAGCCTGACTCTGGGAAACGACGGAGCCATTTACATCGCTGACTTCAGCAACAATTGCGTACGCCGGCTGACGCCCAGCGGGAAGACCACTACCGTGGCAGGAACACCCGGGCGGCAAGATTATCGCAACGGTCGAGGTGGCTATGCCCTGCTGGGTACGCCAGAGGCCATCACTGCCGATCAGGTTGGCAATATCTTCATTGCTGACTCCTATTCCAAGCGCGTCCGGCGGCTATCCCCGGAAGGATCCATTTACCTGGTGGCGGGAAGTGGGCAAGACGGTGTCAAAGATGGGGAAGGGCCCGTTGCGCAGTTCCATAATCCGGAATATTTGACAACCGACGGCAATGGTAACCTGTATGTGCTAGATCGCTTGCCCAAGGAACCCGGCAAGCCGGTAACCGAGGTTATTCGCAAGATCACCAAGCGTTAACCTTGAGGGGCTATTTCGGCGGAACTAGATCTGGTACTGCAGATTGGCGGGCTTGTTGATCAGTTTCTTTGTCGGCTGCTGATCTAAGTGTCAGTCTTGCCCCAAGAAAGGCAAAGATAGCCACAGTGCCTAATAAGACGCCCGCCAAGATCTTCTCTG
>JACQUT010000095.1 GCA_016267585.1 Cyanobacteria bacterium NC_groundwater_1444_Ag_S-0.65um_54_12 | reverse complement strand
CCGATGCTTGGGGCATCAAAGTATCTCTGGTGGAAATCAAAGGGGTAGATCTGCCCGAAAACATGCAGCGTGCCATGGCGCGGCAGGCTGAAGCGGAACGCGAAAAACGCGCAAAGGTCATCCATGCGCAGGGTGAATACGAGGCCGCCCAGCGCCTGTTTGATGCCGCAAACACCATCGCGAGCCAACCCGTGGCCCTGCAACTCCGGTATTTGCAGACGCTGACCGAAATCGGCGCGGAAAAGAATACGACCGTCGTCTTTCCGCTTCCGGTCGACATTGTGGATTACTTCTTGAAGCACCGAGCGGCGGCCGGGAAATAGGGATGTGAACAACTTCCCTCATTCAAAGGAGGGAGTTGTTGAGAAACGACATGGAACAGATATCGTGGAAAGGGCACACCTTCACACTTCTGGTTTTCACGGGTCTCGTCGTGTTGTGTTCGATTTTCTTCATCCTCGGCATGCTGGTCGGCCGGGTGCAAGGTCGGGGTCATGGGCGTCACTGCCAGAGCCGGACAAGTGGGTCAGGGGAATAACTCCGGCCGCAACTTCATGTATGCCAATAGCAATAACGATCCAGTCTACGCTGGCTCTGCCATCATGCTACAAGGCTTCGGCCCTGGTATCGGACCGTCGGTGGCTATAGAATACCAGGCAACCCATAATTTAAAATGGGGAGTGGAAGTCGGTTATTTGAGATTTGTGCCTATCAAGAACTGGTCTGCCACCGCGGAGGACATAGTGACCAATAAACGTTACGATCTTGACATGGCAAGGTTTTCTGGCACGTCGCCCGCTCCGGTTGATGCTTCGGGCTTCAACCTGACCTTGGGTGGAATCCTTTCTTTCTGAAGAGTGTGACAGAAAGCAGTCAGTGCTAACTTTGATTATCGCCGGTCTAATTAGCCTGGGGAACGCAACAGGGGCAGCGTCACCGGTCGGCGCGACTGTGCCGGCTGCCAGTGAACAGCCGTCGCGTAACGTAGAGGTCGAAGGGCGCGGAATTTCCGAGGCCGGAGCGCTGCAAGACGCTCTGCGAAATGCTGCGGAACAGGCAGTAGGCGTGCTGGTCGATGCCCGGACCGTCATGCGTGATTACCAGGTACGCAGTGATAGCATCCGCACTTTCTCTGAAGCTTTCGTCTCGTCTTACGAAGTGCAAAGTCGCGAGCGCCAAGCGGATGGTACATTCGTGATAAAGTTGCGTGCTACCGTCAACCTGGGTTCTATCCGCGATGGACTCGAGGCACTGGCAATTTTGCAAAGCCGCAAGCACCATCCGGCTTTTGCGGTAATAAGTGAAAGAGCTACCAGTAGTAGTTCCGATTTTGCCAATTGTGAGCCGGTGGCAGTGCCAGCTGTCATCCGTTACTTGCAAGAGCGGCTGATGAACGTGGTAGACCAAAAAAGGGTCGAAGCCGAACGGGAGGCTGACATGCTCGGCGCACGGACCAAACCGCAACAGTTGACGCTTTCCCAGCGCATCGCCAATCGCTTGTCGGCAGACATCTACGTGACGGTAAGCTGCCAGATTGAAGAAAGCGCCAGTATCAATGTTCGGTTTCACGAAAGCAGCACGGGACGGGTATTAGGGGAAGAAAGCGCCTATGCCCCGCCAATTCAGGATGCCAGCAGCCGTAAAAAGGCTATCGAGCAAGCTACCACAGTTGCGACTGCCCGGGCTTTCGATTTGTTATTGTCGTATTGGCGTCGTGATACTTCCCAGGGCAGCCCACTGACTATCATTGCCAATGGTTTGGATTTTCAACGTAAATCACGTTTCCGGGAGATCTTGCAGAGCATTGCTACTGACGTGCGCCAGCTAAATGCCTCCAGGGGCCATGCCGAATTCATCATCTGGACTACCGAGTCGCTCTCTGAGGTGATTGAAGAGATCTATCGCAAGTCCAGCGAGCAGCAGCTAGGAATTTCCGAACGCTCTGAGCCAGACGCCCGCGGAAACCGGGTCATTTTCACTTTCGAGAATCGCTGATCACTAACGAAGAATTATAGCGACGTGCAACTACGCCGCATAATTCGGGATCAAGCCACGCAACTTGCGATAGTGCGATCGCGCCCCTGTTTTTTGGCGTGATAAAGTAGGCGATCGGCGCGGTCAATCAGATCGCTCGAGTGATCGGTGACCAATAGTTCGGTGACGCCTATGCTGACGGTCAAACGCCAGGGAAGATCGGGTGCACCGAAGGGAAAAGCCGCTACAGCGACACGCACTCTTTCTGCTTGTACCTCGGCAGTTTCCAGGCTGCCCGGAAGAATATACAAAAACTCTTCTCCCCCCCAGCGGCCAATCGTGTCGGTCGCGCGCGAGGTGGCAAGTAACACTTTGGCAAATTCGATCAGGGCTCGATCACCGGCGCGATGACCGAAACGGTCGTTGATTGCCTTGAAGTAATCGATATCGAGCAGTAACACTGATAGCGGCTCTTGCCGCATGTGCGCTATCCCGATGGCAGAATGCAAGCGTTCCAGCAGATACCGGCGATTGGGTAAGCCAGTCAGTTCATCAGTATAAGCCAGAGCCAGTAGCTCGCGCCGTTCGCTATAGCTGCTACCAAGCGCCATTCTGGTACGTGCTGCTAACTCGCCAGGTGCTGGTTTGGTTATCAAATCGACTGCTCCGGCAGCCAGCGCAGCTTCTACCCATGCAGGTTCCCAGATGCCACCGACTAGTAGCAATGGTATACCAGGGGTCAAGCGGTTCTTCAGGGCGCGCAAAACGTTTAGTCCGCCTTCCGGGAAGTCGACCGCCACGATGCAGGCAGCTATTCCATCGGTAGCCGCCCGTAAGGCCGCTAGAGAATCTTCAGCTGCGATAACTTGAAAATCGTCACCAAATGCCGCCATGAGATCGGAGCCCCGCGGAGCGGCTACCAGAACTGTCAGCTTTTTTGCCATCATCCGTAATTGTGCTCCTTGAGGTCGGAGGGCAGCCATTTACCGGTATGGTGGACGGGCCTGGGCTGCTGTCAACATGCCGTCATACCAAAACATGCCTCGCAATTGGACTGTTTGGCCGTGTTACCCGTCACTATTCTCCAGCTTGGAAGGCATGAGACCAAAAATCTAGCACTCGGCGTTCGTATTGGGCACTGGCTTGAGCGTGGCTCTTGGCATGAGCGGCGCCGGGTACCAGCCAAAGCTCTTTGGGCAGGGGACAGGCATTGAACAAGATCTGGGCGTTATCAGGGGTGGTATCGGTATCGGCATCACCATGAATGATCAATATCGGACGCCCGGCCAATTTAGCCACGTGGCGAAGCGGAACAGCCTGCGCTGCCGGGATACCAAGCCGTAAATCGAGTAGTTTCTCGATGGCGGTGGCCACTGCTCCGGGCAAGGGATATTTCTTTTTTGCAATGCGCGGATAGAACGCGTGGTAAAAATCGGCAAAAGCACAATCAGCTACCACGCCTTTGATGCTTGGTTCGGTGGCTGCTGCCACGAGCGCCGCTGCT
>JACQUT010000094.1 GCA_016267585.1 Cyanobacteria bacterium NC_groundwater_1444_Ag_S-0.65um_54_12 | reverse complement strand
TGAGCATTCCGGCCAATGCTTATTCGGCGCCCTTCACCCTGCAGCAGCCCGGGGGAGCGGTGCAGCTGATAGGTTTCGTCAATTTGCAGGGTACAGTGGGCACGCTGGCAGGGAGCGGCGCCTCGGGTTATCGCGACGGACCAGGCAATCTGGCGCTGTTTGCCGCACCAAAGGGCGTAGCGGTAGACGCGGATGGGAATGTCTATGTGGCGGATCGCTGGAATTTGCGAGTGCGCAAGATCACGCCGGATGGAACTGTCTCTACCTTGGCATCCAGTAGCCTGTTGCGTGGCCTCTCTGGCATTGCGGCAGATAGTGACGGCTCGGTGGTGATAACGACGAGCGATAATTCGACTTTTCCGGAAAACAATAAAGTTTGGCGGGTGAGTCCCACCGGGCAGATAACAGCAATAGCCGGCGATACTGGTGGTGCAGCGGGAAGTGCCGATGGCGTAGGGAATGCGGCACGCTTCAATGAACCCTACGAGGTAGCCATCGACAGTCAGCGCAATATCTACGTGGCAGATATGACTGGTTGCCGGATTCGCAAAATTTTGCCGGATGGCACGGTTTCAACCTTGGCTGGCAATGGCGTTCCCGATCTGGTGGACGGTTCAGGATTGGCAGCATCCTTCCGCTATCCTTACGGTCTGGTCGCAGATGCCAGTGGTGACGTGTATGTAGCAGATCGCGGCAACTCGTGCATTCGCAAGGTCTCGCCTGGCGGTGCCGTGACTACCTTGGCAGGCACGAATGTTCAAGGGTACGTAGATGGCGACGGCAGTAATGCACGCTTTTCATCACCTTATGGCATTACGCTAGCTAGCGATGGCAATCTGTACGTGGCGGATCCAGGTATCGAGCGTATCAGGAGAGTGACTTTGAACGGCACGGTGACGACAGTGGCCGGGAGCGGCATATCGAATACGGTGGATGGGTCTCTGGCGATCGCCGAGTTTGCGGGGGTGCGGGCGATCGCGGCAGATAGCCGCGGCCATCTCTATGTTGGTGATTGGGGTGAGGCAAACCGTATTCGGGTGGTAACACCTTGAGTTAAAATAATTTCATTAATGGTGATGATATGATCAAACTCGCAAGTGTAAACGGCCAGAAACGATAGATTGTGGTAGAGGAAATTGGCATGCCAAAAGATTTTCAACCGCAATTGTTTGAGGGCAACGAATCTTTCGAGCAGGAACGCCGCCGGGCGCCACGAGTCGCCTGTGAATTCGTAGTCGAGTTCTACGATCCGGGCAATGGCCGTTTCATGAAAGGGCGGGTAGTTGATATATCACATACCGGCATGCGCCTGCGCACGAAGCGGCCAGCCCGTCTTGGTCAGCCCCAAAATCTGGAATTCTGGTTCTGGATCAATAATAAATTACTGAAAGTGCCAGGCCAGCTGGCGCGTCGGATCGATGAGGATGATCTCGGCATAGAATTCAAGCTACCGAGCCGTTCCCTGAAAGGCTGCATTGCCGAAATGATCGACCGTGCAGTCTACAATAGGTCGTACTGCGGTGTGGCGCAGCGTGCCAACAAAGCAAAACAGCGGCATTCCAGGAATACGATGAATGGCATGGTGCATTCCCTCATGCGTGAAGGCGGAACTACCTACCATGATGGTCTAGCGGTTGCCAAGGAGATCCGTTACTCGCCACTCGAGCGGTGGCTCTGGCGTCGCTAGCATCATCATCATTTCCTTGCTGGTGGAAGGCGGCGCGTCACTGCGAATGTCCCGGAATCCGAATCGCTCATAGAACCCCGGGGCGTCCCTGGTAGAGAGCCGAACTTTTCGGGCATTCCGAACAGCTGGATGATCCAGGAGCAACCGCATGATAGCTTTCCCTACTCCTTTGCCACGCCAGTCTGATCGCACGACCACATCATAGATCCATGCGCTCATTGCGGTATCACTGATAGCTCGTGCCATGGCCACGAGGGTACCAGAGGAATCCTGTGCACCCACCCAGGCCGCGGACGAAAGAAGCGCGCGCGCGGCTACTGCGTCAGGAATTCCCGCGTTCCAGTAAGTGCCCTCGAGTAATGAAAGAGCTGCAGCGCTTTGGTCAGTGCTCAGTGCACACAAAAGCCTGATGCCTTCCGGAGCCTCGAGAAAAGGTGGCGTTGGCACCGCTGGATTTGCTTGGCGAACGAGATCGATGGCCCGGGGATCGCCATGGTGACCGCGGCGCCAGAGCAGCTCCAGGATCTTTACCAGCTCTTCGGGCTGGCGGTTCTGGCCCAGCTTGGCCTTGCCAGCTATCTGATCGAGGGATACGCGTGCGATCAGAATTCCTTCAACTGCGTTGCGGTAAAGCGGATGATCTTCTTTGATCGCCAGGTGACCACCTGCTGGTTGATGCTTCGCCAGCAACGCATGTAGTACTCGCGCCTTGGCTTGGGGATCGTCAACCAGTTCGAGCCGCCCGTGCACCTGCACGCTCCGGTAGAAAGTGGTAGCCGCGCAAGCCCGCTGCGGGTCGACGAAGTAGCTCGGGAGGTATGCTACTGCCTCTTGGGCCGAGATCACCGCGGCACGCCCAAGCGCTGCCATTTTCTCTCCGGCCCGCGCACCGTGAAACGCCACAGCGCCATCGACCACGACACCGTGGACTGCTCGTAAAACCGGTTTGCCATCCCCGGTGGTAGAGGCGACATGCATGACTGATGATCGTTCCAGTAGCGCGAGAGCCTCCGGACGGTCCATTCGATAGCTAGCATTTCGCACGGGGGGGGTGCCTCTATGACAACTCTGGTACTGCCTGTACAAGTTACCTGATAGCTGCTCGTCGGGCAAGGCATCCATCGTCCTGGTCGTCATAAGTATTGCAAGGAAATTGGAACTCATTTAGCTGGTTAAACAGTCATTATTCATAGGGAGCAGGGAGCCCGGAGCGGTGTGAACGGCCTCGGCAAGTGAGGTAATCAGGTGCATTTGCAACTATGCGTTTGCAGGCGTGGTAAAATTTGAGGCATCTTGATATGATCCGTCTTTTTGTTATTTTAGTCAGTATTGTCTTGGTTACTGGCTGTCAAGCTAGTTCACGGGAGGCGATCGCCACACCGGATCCCGGAGCTCCTGTACAGTTTGCCAAAGTGTCACTGGCTGAGTTTGTCGGCAACATGAAAATCTGGGATTTGCAAGCCAAGCGAGTGGGCTATGATGGGCAATTAGCCAATCTTGAGCAAGTAACATTGCGCTATTATCGAGCGGGGCAGCCAGCATCGGTGGTAGAGGCACCGGCAGCACGCTTCAATACTATGACCCGTGACTTGGCCATGCAGGGACGCGTGCGTATGCGTTCATTATCCGCTAGCACTTCGTTTGCGGCAAACGATATTCGCTGGCAAGCCGGGAGCCAGCGTTTGCGAGCAACTGGCCAAATAATCTTTCAACGCGGTCCTTCTTATTTGCTAGCTGAGCAGCTAGCAGCTGATAGCAGTCTCCAGCGAATACAGCTACTCGGCTCAGTGCAGGCTACCTTCAGCTTGGCAGTGCCAGGAAGTGACAGGAGCTGATGCTGGCTGAATTGGCGCTCCTATCCACCTCGCCGCCGCCAGCAGTCCATGCTCTGCCCTTTACCAAGAAACCGGCGGCCGCTGCCGAACCTACCAAAACTGAACTGACCAGGCTGGAAGAACTGGTCATCGAGGCTCTTGGCAGCGAATACGATGGTTTGCAACATTCCTATTTGTTAAAAGGCCAAGTGCGTGTCATTTTGCGCGAACTGCTGGTAACTTGCAACGAGGCCACCATCTTCCTTCCGCCCAGTGAAGACCGAGTGGAACGCATATTGTTCGTAGGCGACGTTTTGGTGACGCGTGGCAAGAACACCTTTCGCGGCGAACGCGTCACGTATCACGTAGCAAACAAGCGTTTGGTAGCGGAAGGAAGTACGCGGACCCATTTGTTCTTGCCCCGCTCGGGAAACGATAGTTTGGAACGCAATTTAGGAATTCGCAATCAGCCATGATAAAGACCTCTGCCCTGGTAAAAGTCTATCGGGGACGCAAGGTTGTCAACGAAGTTAGCATTGTCGTTGACAGAGGAGAGATCGTAGGACTTTTGGGGCCTAATGGAGCTGGCAAGACGACTACTTTTTACATGGTCGTAGGTTTGGTGCGTCCGAATAGCGGCGGTGTCAGCTTGGATGGCGATAATATCGCCCATTTGCCGATGCATTTGCGCGCTCGCAAGGGAATCGGCTATCTTGCTCAGGAACCTTCAGTATTTCGTAAGCTCACCGTCGAACAGAACTTGCTAGCAGTTTGGGAGTTGTTAGGTGTTCCGCGCAAAGTGCAAAAAGTGCGCTTAGAGGAACTATTAACAGAATTTCACATCCAAAAAATTCGTAAAAGCAAGGGATTTCAGCTATCCGGAGGGGAGAGGCGGCGAGTAGAAATTGCTCGGGCGCTGGCTACCAGTCCTTCTTTCATTCTGCTTGATGAGCCTTTTTCTGGAATCGATCCCTTGGCGATCGCCGATATTCAAAAAATGCTGCGCCAGCTAAGAGCGCTGAATCTTGGTTTTTTGATAACTGTTCACAACGTACGAGACACTCTGAGGATTGTTGATAGAGCTTATATCATAGATTCTGGAATGATTCTTTTTCATGGTACCCCGGAAGAGATCGTGGCTTCGGATATCGCTCGCAAGCACTATTTGGGTGAAGAATTCGGCCTCTGATGGTGATCTCGGCACCGTCCACCGCCACGG
>JACQUT010000075.1 GCA_016267585.1 Cyanobacteria bacterium NC_groundwater_1444_Ag_S-0.65um_54_12 | reverse complement strand
GGTAGCTTACTTGTGATCATTCGCTTATTAGTCCTCTCTACAATTGGGGATTCCAGTTTCATTTTCGGCGCCGCGCTTAAAAAACGTCTGTGTGAATGATAAGAATTCACTAAGAAAACTGGCAGATTCCCAACGCGGATCGCTATAATTTGCACGTGCCCAAAGCAAAAATACTGGTCATCGAGGATGATGCTGAAATCAGCGAGTTCATCGCACTGGAGCTTGCCTACGAAGGCTACGAGATCTTCGTGGCGGACGACGGTAATAGAGGCCTCGCCGCCTTTCGCAAACAGGCCATGGACCTGATCATTCTCGATCGCATGCTTCCTGGCCTCGATGGTCTCGATCTTTGCCGCAAAGTACGCCAGTGCAGCGAGGTCCCCATCATCATGATCAGTGCCCGTGGCCAGGTACCAGACCGGATAACCGGATTGGAACACGGAGCCGACGACTTCCTCCCGAAGCCCTTCGACCTGGATGAATTGCTTGCCAGGATAAGAGTCCAGCTACGCAGGCGCCAGCCCACTAACCGGATGACCATGGAGGTGGAAGATCTGGTCCTCGACATTCCAACTCGCCTGGTACGGCGCGGAACGAGAGAGATCCGGCTAACGGTGAAGGAATTCGATCTGCTTGCCTATCTCATGCGCCATTCGCCGGAAGTCATACCGCGCGAACGGCTCCTGAATGCCGTATGGGGCTATGACTTTGGTGGTGATACCAACGTGCTGGATGTCTACGTCGGTTACCTTCGCCGAAAGATAGATTCCCCTGGTAAGCCACGGCTGGTACACACCATTCGTGGTATTGGCCATGTGGTACGTCTGGGGTAAGCGAACCTGGCCCTTGAGGTTGCGGCTGACAGCCTGTTTCTTGCTGGCTTTCGGCGCCCTCTTGGTCGGCATCGAGTGGCTAGATGAGCGGGCTTTGTCGGCGCTGCTAGATCGGGTATCACGCGAGGATCTGGCCATCAAGATTGCAGAAGTACAGTCGGCGATAAAGGATTCCGAACCGGCCAGCCAGTTGCCGAACAGGCTGACGCTAGATGGTACGATGGTGGAAATCGTGGCCCCGAGTGGCAAGATCCTGTGCCGTACCGCCAACTTGCGCGGCGAAGGTCTGCCCCGTCCTGACCGCTCGGGCATCATGGTAGTGCCGGCAGGCCGGAATGCCAACGGCCCGGTCATGGTTGGCACCGCATCACTGGGGCCGCGCTGGGATGGCTTACTGGCCCTGGTAGGCATTCCCCTCGACGAGTTTGAGGCCGCCAAGGCTCACAAGCGCCTCAGTGGAACCATTGCCCTCGTGGTCGGCCTGGCCCTATCAGGGATCGTTGGCTATGGGCTATCTGGCCTGGCATTACGGCCGGTTGAGCGGATGCGGCAGGATGTCTCCTCAATAGAAGCCGAGAACATGGCGCGTCGTATTGCTGTCGACCGGCTCCCCAGAGATGAACTCGGCAGACTGGCAACGACCTTCAACGAATTGCTTGACGGAATGGTTGCGGCGCGTGAAAAGCAACGACGCTTTGTCGAAGATGCCTCGCATGATCTCAAGTCGCCCGTCACGGCCATCAGGGGGCATGCACAACTGCTACTGAAGCGCGGTCGCCAGGATCCGCAGCTTTGGGAACGGCCCCTGAAGGCCATACTACGGGAAACCGAGCGCATGGTACGCTTGGTGGACGATCTCCTCCTCATTGCCGATCCCTCCCGAGATCACGAGAGTATCTGCCCGATCGATATGGCCACTTTTGTTCAAGAGACAGTAGGGGACCGGGAACTTCTGCACGCGCCGGTCAGGCTCGGTCGTGTCGAGCCATGCACTGTCTTGATGGCGCCCGATCAATTGCGGCGCATCCTCAACAATTTGCTCGACAATGCCATTCGCGCCGTGGATGGAGGCGGCGCGGTCGAGGTAACGGTACTGGCAGGTGATGGTCACGTTAAATTGCTGGTTTCTGATACTGGAACGGGGATTCTGGAAGCCGATCGCTCGCGCGTCTTCGATCGCTTCTACCGATCAGACAGCGCTCGTGCCAAGGATCGAGGCGGTAGCGGACTCGGGCTGGCAATCGTCAAGTCGCTCGCCGAATATCACGGCGGACGTACTTATCTTGAGAGCAATAACGGGCACGGCACGGTGGTCGTGGTCGAACTACCCCTGGAATCGCAAGTATGGCAACGCCAAACTGCATCAGAGATACGCCTATCCGGTTGAATAGATAACAAACAGCAGCAATCCGTTACTGCACGCTTTATCAGCAGGCCAGCAGCTAGCTCGAGAGCAACTGTTGGCCTGCTGGTAAGTCTTTGAGTTGATTAGAAGCGCTCTACCTGCCGATCGCCCGGAGCGCGTTCACTATGCCATTACCCAGGTAGGGATTGAAACCGGTTCCCTGGGCAGTGTTGCGCAAGCGCGCCGCTATGGTGGAGGGCGGTTCGTGATGTACCGCGAACGCCAGCGCCGCCACGCCCGAGACATGAGCACAGGCCATGCTGGTTCCGGCAAAATAAGACCAGAGCGCCGGCCCAATCGGGTAACCGATGATCACTTGCGGCAAGGCATGCGTGCTCCAGGTCGAGAGTACCAGGTCCCGCGGATCGACCACCTGTGGTCCAGTCTGCGGGTCGTAGGCGATCCCGCCACCCGGTGCCGCCAGATCGACCAGGGTTGACCCGTAATTGCTGTAAATGGCGAAGGCGTTGAAATTCTGCTGGCCCACCGGACCGGTGGCGGACACTCCCAGCACGTTGGGCAAGCTCACAGGTAGATGAGTCCAGCCGGAGAAGAGTTCCGATTCGGCATCATTGCCTGATCCTGCCACCACCAGGGCCCCGCGCCTGGTGGCATAGCGAATGGCCCGGGAATAGGCGATGGCGAGCTGCCCCGCCTCTGCCGAACCCCAGGGCAAACGTGTTTCCAGACTCATGTTTATTACGTTCACGCCCAGATCGGCAGCATAGCGTATCCCTTGCATGATTCCAAAATCATCACCATAACCTTGTTGGTCGAGCACTTTGACGGCCACCACTTGCGCCGCCGGAGCCACGCCCACCACGCCAAAGCCGTTGCGCGCCGCCGCGATGGTGCCGGCGACATGGCTACCGTGGCCATGCAAGTCGGTAAGATCTTCGGTGGTAATGAAAGAGCGGGAATTTGCCAGGTCCAGATTGGGCGTCAGATCGGGATTATCGACATCGATGCCGGTATCCAGCACCGCCACCCGGGCCCCGCGGCCCTCGGCTCCGGCGGCCCAGGCTTCCGGGGCTTGTATCGATGCCAGTCCCCATTGCAGTTCTTGCAGCGGTTCGGGTACTGGCGGCTCTGCTGTAGCACCTTCCTGCCGTGCCAGGTGACGGGCTGCCACCGGGTGCAAGCGCGGGCGTGGCATGTCGTATTGCGCCCCTGCCACCGCCGGATCGCCCTCCAGGCTAGCGGGAGTCACCCCTTCCACCGAGGCCAGACCCAGTGTAGCCTCTATCCCGCGCAGGCGGATCCCAGAGGCGGCGAGGCGCGCCTGGAATGCTCCGACGTCCGCACCTTCGCGCAGCAGAACCATCACCCGGCCATTTGCAGCATTCTGGATCGAACGATCGGGTTTAGCTTTGGCTTCCCAGAACGCTTTGCCATTACCGGTACCGAGCGCCTGATTGGCGCAGCCTGCCGTCAGTATGGCGAGCAGATAGGCACCTAATTGCTTTTTCGACATAGCAGTCCTTTCGAAGTTGGCAGCGTTAGCTAAGCTTTACCATAATACCGCAATTGTTGCGTGAATATTGCTAAGCCCTGCTTGCTTTTCTCCCATGAAGTGTTACTTTATCTTGAATTCTTCATTGTGGTACGACAGTTTCTTCACGGGTTTGCCAGTTGCCGACCGGTCAGGGTGGTTAGCAGCCTGGCCGCTAGAGCCAACCAGCTTTACCGGATAGCTATGTTCAACTTTCTGCTACTTTTTAACAGCAAACTAATAAAAGTCAGCGGAGCAAGGTTCGTCGTAAACAATGATTTTTCTTTTGCTATGCTTGGCTTGCGCAAATATAACTTGGCGGTGAATTCGTTAAATTTTGTCATTTTTCGCGCTAGTT
>JACQUT010000077.1 GCA_016267585.1 Cyanobacteria bacterium NC_groundwater_1444_Ag_S-0.65um_54_12 | reverse complement strand
TTTCTTGAGCGCGAGCCGCCGGCTCCGGGCCGCAGCGTACTGTCGATCATTGTAAAGGAAAGCTAGTAGCACAGCCAGGCCACGCGGGAGTAATGATGTCGATCACCGGTTCACAGAGCATTGGACTGCCTGACCAGCAATCGGTCAAAGCAGTTATTCTGGCACCAGCAGCAATTGCTTATCAGGGCGCAATGCCGACCGGGGCTACGCCTGATAAAGTGGAACTGACCGGAACGGTCAAAGCTGCTCCGGGACTGTTGCCTGAACTGGGTATCCAGTCAGCAGAAGCGGCGTCCCGCGCGGGAGAATCAATAAAGCGCAATGTCGAGGAAATCGAGAAGCAGGCTAGCAAACTCTTGACACGCTCTACCGGGCTCGCTATTGACAGCACGAAGTGGCTATTTTTGGGTGCCTCGTTGCGGCGCTTCCGGACGCGCACGATTGATTTCGATCCCTCACCGGTCAACCATCCCCTGCCAGCGGAAATCCAGCGAGCCAAAGTGCAGCTCGTTGCTGATGCCCAGGCCGAGCAATCATGGATCGCCAAGCTCGCACCAGGCGATCGCGAGCGGTATCAGGAGCTGATACCACTGTTGCAACACAGTCCCATGGCCCGACGAGCCTGGCAAAAGCTGTTACTGGACGGACGATTGCCCGGAAACAAAGATTCGCTCGGTCAAGAAACTCTGCTAGCGCACTTGCATGCCTTGTCAAGACAACCGCTGGCACGCCGGGTTGATCGCCAGAAGCTAATAAGCGAGCTGATCAGCGAAATCGAAGAGCCCGTCCGCATCGATCAGCGCGGTAAAGATACTTGCGCGGCGACAAACGGCCAGATTCTCTTGGCGCGCAAGAATCCTGCCGAATATGTGCGATTGCTACGGGGGTTAGCAGCGCCTGCTGGCAAGGTGCAGATGCATGGCGGCCATTACCTGGAACGCTCGAGCGACTGGAACGCCAGCAACGATGGTAAGCGTTCCGTTTCCGCTCGCTTGATCATACCCTCACTGATGAGTGAAGGACAGCTGTTCCGCGGCGAGCGTTATAACAACACCCAAGATCGCAACGAACTCTGGTTTTATGATCGCTGGTTTGTTTCGTTCGGGAGCGGGTTGCTGCTCGGTTCGTCACGCATCAATTCCCAGTTGCAAGGCCGAAATTATCATAATCAGCTCTTCTTACGCTGGAATCGCCAGCAAAAATGGCAAGAACTCAAAGCTGCTGTCAACCAGGGTAAAGGACCGATCCCGGTAGCCATGAGCTGGGATGGCGATGGCGATCATGTGGTGCAAATCTACCGTATAGCGCAGGGCCGCATTCACTATACCAACTCCTGGGGCCAACAAGAAAGCATGAGCGAAAAAGAATTCTCAGCGCATGTAATAAGCGCCGATATTCCCGACTGACCCCAACGCCAAACACCCATGGCCAATGATTCAATAATAAGCTATCGTCCAAAATTAACCGGTTTCTGGGGATGCACCCAGTCTGCGCCGGTGGGTTGCCAAGCTGCCCAATTCATAGCACAATGAGTCCACAAAAGAAATAAAAAGTTTATAGCGCCGAGGTGAAAAATGTTGCGATTTGTAGTAGTTCCGACCCTTGTTGGTGTCAGTGTCTTTTTAGCGGCACCGGTCATTGCTACCCCGGACGATCAGTTGTTAGCTTTGGCCAAGCAACAGCTGGAGCAGGCAGTTCGTCAGAATCCCAGCGATCAGGCAGCTCGCCATTTGCTCGCGCGAACCTATGAGTTGACCAACAATCATGAGCAAGCCATGGAGCAATACCGGCTCGCGTCGGCCGAGGGCGGCGTTGAAGTCATGCTCGAAAAAGCAGATGTTCACTACTATCGGCGGGAATTTGCCGAAGCACTCGATAGCTATGTTGCCGCACTCGCGGCGGCCAAGAAAGCCGGGGACCTGACAAGGCAGATAGCAGCTGAGTTAGGGGTCGCTCATGCCGAATTGGATCTAGGTCGCTACAAGAAATCCATCGAGATTTGCGAGCGTCTGGAAAGTTCACCGCCCAGGCCATTGACCAATCAAGAGAAGGGACGGGTTTACACCATCATGGGTGGCTCGCAAGGTTTGCAAGCCAAACGAGAAGGCTTGATGGCCATGCTAACTATCGGCCCTAGAGTGCGTGGAACCCTGGAAAAAGCTGTGGAGTACGATCCGGAGCAAGCACGTGGTGTCTATGCCTTGGGACGTTATTTCCTCGAAGCACCGTCAGTGTTAGGAGATAAAGCAAAAGGTGAGCAATTGATAGCCAGGGCGGTTCGTCTCAAGAAATCCGATCTGGCCATCCGGGCCTGGTATATTCGTGCTCTGCATGAACGCGGCAAGAATCCAGAGAAAGAAACCGAAATAGCTGCCTTTGAAAAAGATTTTGCGGGAATTCCGGCAGCGCAAGCTATTCTCCAGAAACTAAAAGACGGCCAGCCGCCATTTTAGTGGTGATCTAACGAAATATCACTGCTTGCCCGGGTCGCTTTCTGGCAAGCAGTGAGCGGAGATTACTTGCC
>JACQUT010000076.1 GCA_016267585.1 Cyanobacteria bacterium NC_groundwater_1444_Ag_S-0.65um_54_12 | reverse complement strand
GGTGCTCAGCGGTACGGTAATAGGTATCGAGGGAATCTTGGTTTACGTCGAGGTTGACGTGGCAAACGGCCTACCCAACATATTCATCGTTGGGTTGGGCGATGCGGCGGTCCAAGAGAGCAAGGAACGCGTGCGATCTGCTATCCGCAATGCGGGATTCGGTTTTCCGGCTACCCGTATCACCGTTAATTTGGCCCCGGCCGATGTCAAGAAGATGGGCCCCACCTTTGACCTGCCCATTGCTGTCGGCATGCTGGCAGCAACTGAGCAGCTCTCGTTCAAACGCTTCGACGATCTTAGCGTGGTAGGGGAACTATCTTTGAACGGTACGCTTCGCCCGGTAACCGGTATCTTGCCAATCGCCATAAACGCCAAGGCGCGCGGTTTGGGGCTGGTGGTAGCTAGCGCCAATGCTGCTGAAGCTGCACTCGTAAAAGGCTTGGCGGTTTGGGGCTTTGCCAATCTGCGCGAAGTAGTAGACTTTCTTACCAGGCGTGATGTCCGGCCTTTTACTGAACATCCTCGAGAGTCCACGGGCGAGCCGCCGGCCATTGCGGATTTTGCGGACGTCAAGGGGCAACAAGCTGCCAAGCGCGGGTTAGAAATAGCAGCTGCCGGAGCCCATAACTTGCTTTTTATCGGTCCACCAGGATCAGGCAAGACCATGTTGGCGCGCCGCCTGGTTGGCATATTACCCCCGCTATCCCACCAGGAAGCCTTGGAAGTCACCAAGATCTACAGCATCAGCGGTCTTTTGCCTGCTGCCGCTCCACTGATGTTACGGCGGCCGTTTCGGGCACCTCATTACAGCATCACACCCGCTGGTTTAATTGGCGGTAACAGTCAGCCACGGCCCGGGGAAATCTCACTGGCACACCGGGGAGTATTGTTTCTTGACGAGCTGGCAGAATTCAACCGCTCCACCCTCGAGGTCATGCGGCAACCGCTGGAAGATGGGCAAGTTGTGCTGAGCCGAGCTAGAGGGCACCTCACCTATCCAGCGCTATTTACCCTGGCCGCTGCCATGAATCCTTGTCCCTGCGGATTTGCGGGCGATCATGGTTGGCAATGCAGCTGCCAGCCCTTGCAAGTTGATCGCTATTGGTCGCGTCTTTCTGGCCCCTTACTAGATCGTATCGACCTCAATATCAGAGTGCCACGCTTGTCACCCGAGGAAATCCTCCGGCGTCCAGAGGGTGAAAGCAGCGCGCAGATCCGGGAACGCATCATAGCAGCGCGGGAACGCCAGTTGCACCGCTTTCGCGAACAGCCGGATCTCTTATGCAATGCTCAGATGCACAGCCGTCACCTACGCTGGTATTGTCGGATGGATCAAGCCGGTGAACAAGTTCTTGACCGTGCCATCCGTCAATTTGGTCTATCGGCGCGTTCCTATGATCGTGTCTTGAAAGTAGCGCGCACCATCGCTGACCTGGCGGCCGCGGAACGCATCGCAGTGGATCACGTGCTGGAAGCAATACAATTTCGCCGCGAAGACAGCCGTTTTCGCACTGCCCATAGCTAGCTCTATAGTAGCTGTTCCAGGCCATACACCAGTTTGGTCAGCGTCATTACCCGACGGATACCGAGCAGAATTCCCGGCATGAAACTCTCGCGCGAGAGCGAATCATGGCGCAACGACAGGGTTTGTCCTACTCCGCCGAAAATGACTTCTTGATGTGCTACCAGACCCGGCAAACGTACCGAGTGGATCGGTATGCTGCTAAAGTTCTGCCGCACTCGTGCCATTTCTTCGGCAGTGCGCAGTGCCGTGCCAGAAGGAGCATCAACTTTCTGCTGGTGATGGAGTTCTATGATTTCCGCATGCTCGAAATGCCGTGCGGCTTCAGTGGCAAAGCGAATCAGCAATACGGCACCGATAGCAAAATTTGGTGCGACGAGGGCACCTATGCCTGCTTGTTCAGCTAGCTTGGCGAGCTCCATGATATCCGGAGCGCTCATACCAGTAGTGCCGATTACTGGCCGTATCCCGGCCTCGATGGCAAGTATGGCGTTCGCTTTGACCACGGTAGGATGCGTGAAATCTACCACTACCTGGGGCAAGGCCGGCAATTCTAACAGGTTATTCACAACGGGAGCAGCGAGGAGACCGCTGCCAGCTAGCTCACCGCAGTCCGCTCCGATGGCTGTCGGATCAGTACCGCCCAGCAATTGCAGATCCGGAGCATTTAGCACGGCCCGGATGATTTCTCGTCCCATCTTCCCGGCTGCACCGTTGATCGCCACCGTTATTGCCATAACTTTTCCTCTCTTATATCCTGAGCTTGCAACTGACTGTCATTTCAAGTGAATCATTAGCTAGTTAAAAAGTGTCGCCGAATAATCGTCTGAATGATCTCTCCGCGGTAGAATGGGTCAAATCTACCAAAAGTTGGCTGATCTGTGATGGGCGCGCCAACGATATTACGCCGGATATCGAACTCCACCCGGCGACCTTTCCCCCTGATCTGTTGACGCGCTTCATCCGTTTCTTTACCAAGGCAGGCCAGTGCGTACTGGACCCTTTCGTGGGCTCAGGCAGTACCCTGGTAGCAGCTTATCAGACTGGCCGTAGATCGGTAGGTATAGAGCTTTCTCCCAAGTATTATGCCAACACCTTGCAACGTCTGGCACGTTTGACGCCCGAGCCGGATCAGGAGCATTTTGTTCCTTCGATCTTCCAGGGGGATGCCCGAACAGTGACCGAGTTAGTAAAAGAACCGCTAGATTACTGTATTACCTCCCCGCCCTACTGGAATATTCTACGTAAGTCGCGAGGTGGTGCGGAATCGAACCATATCAAAAGAGCAAGGGCCGGATTGGATACCGATTATGGTGATGATTCTCTAGATTTGGGTAATATCCCCTCATATGAAGAATATATTACAGAACTTGTGAATATTTTCGCGAAAGTTCGGACAGTATTACGCAAAGATGCTTATATTACAATTATTATACAAAATGCTCGCGTACCAGCAGGGGAAATGGTACCAATCGCCTGGGATCTTGCCATGCGAATGCGTTCGTTCTTCCTGTTACAGCAAGAGATCGTTTGGTGTCAGAATCAAAAGCGCTTGAAT
>JACQUT010000074.1 GCA_016267585.1 Cyanobacteria bacterium NC_groundwater_1444_Ag_S-0.65um_54_12 | reverse complement strand
TGACATGAAAGACTAGATTGATTACCGTCCAGAAGAGATTGAAGCCCAATATGCGCGTAAAATTTATGTCCAGGTAAGGCGCTTGCGTGACAATATCTAGAAAATTCTGCAGACCCACAAAGTGTGGGTTCTGGTTCCTGATATGTTGGATCCCAAAATTAGTAAAAGCCATCCATACCCCGTAAAGTAGCGGATATAGCGTGATAGCTGCCATCACGATCGCTGCTGGGGTAATAAAGGCGTAAGCCAACAATTCTAGAGAGCGTTGCCGCGTCATTGCAAATTGGCCCTCACAGCGGCAATCTTGGCTGAAATAGCTGCCTCGGCGCGCGCCAGAGCTACTGCTGGCTCTTTGCCACCATTAATTACTTCTTGGATGGCTCGATCTAGCGGTTCCCAGATAACGGCTAACAGCGGATCGGCACCCTTTGGTATACCAGTGCGAGCTTGGTGTTGAAAAGCGCGTAGTGGCGAGTCAGCTGGCAATTCTATCCCCTGTACTGCCGGGATATGCCCACATCCGGCAGAAAGCGCGAGCTGAATCGCCGGTTCGGTCACAAAGCGACAAAAATCTACTGCCAAGCGCCGATGTACAGCATCAGCATTGGCATTAACCATCAGTGTCTTCACGCCAATCCAGGGCCTGGCAGGCCTGCCATCAGCCAAACGTGGTAACGGCGCTACGCCCATGTTCGGCCCCAAGGCTTGCTGATAATCGGCCAAGGCCCAAGGGCCATTTACGATCATGCCAGCTTTGCCTTGCTTATAAAGGGAATCCGCCTTGCCATAATCATTAGTAGCCAGTACTCCTGGCGACGATTTGAGCCTGGCTAGCCAAGCCAGCATTTGTTGACCAGCGGGAGTATTGACAGTCGAGTTACCGCCAGGCTGGAAAATAGTGCCACCACCTCCCAGAAAATAACCAGCGGAAAAGTAGAAGGCGGTATTGAAAACTAAGGCACTGCCTTCCGGGACATGAGTTTGAGCAGTCAACCGTAACATGTCCGGCACGGTTGCGGGCGGCTTGGCAATGATTTGGCGATTGTAATATAAAGCCACCGTTTCAAGTGATTCTGGCCAGGCATAGATCTTTTGGTCCACGCGCAAGGCCGCCAATGTTTCCGGCGCAAAAAGCTGCTCATCTGCTATGGGGAAAAGCGCCGCTTGCGGATCTCTGGTAACCACTTCGGCAGCAATTGTAGCATCGGTTGGCCCCTTGGATAGCGCAGCGGTAGTTTCGTCAAAAATTGTGGCTAGTAAACCAGATTGCGCTAGCTTACCAGACCAATCGTTATCGCCGATCAGTAAATCTGGACCGCCATTAGCGGCGCTGGAACGAATAAACTTATCTAACAAGCGATCATGGGGAATTTGTAAGGCTAATACCTCGACGTCAGGATGTATTTTTCGGTAACGCTTTAGTAACTGCTTGAGTGTGGCAAGTTCTGCGCCGCCCCAGCTGTGCCAAACGGTCAGGGCAGAAGATGCCGGCAAATTGGAGCAACTCAGCGCCCCTGACATCGCTGCGATTGTTAAAAAAACGGATGATTTGGAAGCTAAGATAGAAATAAAGCGTGAAACGCGCATGGCAGACTGGCAGAATAGCATGCTCAAATCTGCTATGCAATGCTTCTTAAGGCCGTACGCATGTATTAGCCAAGCGGAGGGAGGTGGCCCCCGCAGCTTGGACAGTTGATCGCGTAATTTTGCCAGGCAAACACCATTCGCAAATGGCACACGAACATGCTACATCCAGAATTTCTGTCTTGGCTAATAGCGATTAGCTTGAGAAGTTAGCCCAACGGGTTCTTGATACGAATTCTACCAGAAATCACATGCGCCCAAAAACTACTATCTGTCTGGATTCTATTCTAGTGAGACAGCCGGGATTCGAACCCGGGACCCACGGATTAAAAGTCCGTTGCTCTACCTACTGAGCTACTGTCTCTTAGCGCTAGCCAAGACCTGAATTTTGTTTATAGCAGATAAGTTTAGCAGAAATAACCTTGATGGGGAGAGCTAAGCTACTGTGGTGCGCGTACCGAACTTACTGCCGAATCTGAGCTCAGTTCAAATGGTCTTGCTAAGATAGTGAATATGGATCCTTTCGTCCATGGAACTAATTGTCAGGCTCACGGCACTACGCCGGCTGTTCGGGTGGCTATGCTTACCATTACCGGACTGGAGTGTGCCGATTGTGCTGCCAAGCTACAGCAAGCAATTGCTATCCTGCCAGGCGTAGTGGACACCGATCTTAACTTTGCTTCTGCACGACTAAAAGTAGCTTTTCGTCCCGCAGAAGTTTCTGAAGCAACGATCAGTCAGACTATTCGAGATTTAGGCTATGGTACCAAAGCTGCACGTGCCATGACGACTGGACTGCGTTCTGAATATCTTTTGCGGGGTCTTGACTGTGGGGACTGTGCCGAGCAATTAGCTAGCCACCTTTCAACGTTACCAGGTGTCAGAGAAGCGCGGGTGAATTTCGGTGCTGCTACTTTAGAGGTAATTTTTGCCCAACAGGCTCCACAGCCCGACATTCCGGCCGCAGTCGCCGCGTTTGGCTACGAGGCAAAAATTCGCAAGGCAGGTGCTCATTTTTGGCGTAATCATCGCAAGACTTGGTCAACTATTATTTCGGGAATCAGCTTTGCCGGCGGCTTGATAGCAGAGCAATCAGTACCATGGCTTGCCACTTATATTTTTGGTCTCTCCGTTCTGGCTGGCGGCTATTACATGGCGAAGGCAGCCCGGTTAGCGCTCCGTAGTTCACATGGATTAGATATCAATTCCCTCATGACCCTGGCGGTAATAGGTGCGATCGGGTTAGGGCGTTGGCAAGAGGCAGCGGAGGTGGTTTGTTTCTTTGCCGCGGGTAACGCGCTGGCCGCCATGACAATGGATCGGACTCGTTTTGCTTTGCGCAGTTTACTCTCCTTGGCGCCACCCAAGGCACTAGTGAGGGAAGGTCATCGTGAGGTACTTCGTCCAGTTGAGGAGGTGCCAGTAGGTGTAGCAATTATTATCCGTCCTGGTGAAAGAATTCCGCTAGATGGCGAGGTTATCGAGGGTGCCAGTACCGTAGACGAGAGTGCTCTTACTGGCGAGTATCAGCCTGTTGCTAAACCTATTGGTGCGACGGTCTACGCCGGCAGTATCAATGGCCATGGAGCTTTGGCTGTTCGTGTACAGAAACGCAATGCGGATACTGCATTGTCAAGGATCGTGCAATTAGTCGAGGAAGCTCAAGCGCAACGCATACCTATCCAGCAATTAGTAGATCGTTTTGCTAAGTGGTATACGCCAGCAATCCTGGTGCTGGCCAGTTCGGCAGCGTTGCTGCCGGCTTTGTTGGCCTTGCTGGGCCATGTCAATTTATTACCGCTTTTTGTGACCTGGCCAGAGGTTAAGGAATGGATCTACCAGGCTTTGGCGCTTTTGATAGTTAGCTGTCCTTGTGCCTTGATCATCTCTACGCCGGTAGCGGTGGCGGCGGCGATCGCCAACGCTAGTCGTAAAGGATTGCTCATAAAGGGCGGAGTTTTCTTGGAGGCTTTAGGGCGAATACATGCAGTAGCCTTCGATAAGACAGGTACCTTGACGATGGGGCAGCCTGTTGTGGCTGATGTAATAGCGACCAACGGTTATCAGCCGAGCGAATTGTTGACAATCGCCGCGGCTTTGGAGCATCGTTCAGAGCATCCTTTAGCAGAGGCAATTTTGCGAAAACACAGTGAGCTACATGGTCATAGCGTAGCCTCTTCCTCCATATTAACGGGTGAAAATTGTAACTGCTCGAAATCAGAAACATGTTCCACTGTTGGTCGATCGCTTTTTGTCGTTGATGATTTCAAGATTTTTCCCGGTAGAGGTGTGGCAGGTAGAGTTGATGGCCGTTTGGTTTTTGTCGGCAATCCACCTTTTATGACGGAGCAAGGTATTTCGCTAAGCGAAGCATCTCTCTACCTTGCTGATTGGCATAAAACCGGTAAGACTCCGATTCTAGTGGGCAGCCCCGATGAGGGTTTGCTAGGCATGTTAGCAATAACTGATACGCTCCGGACGGAAGCCAAGGTAGCAATCAAAGAACTCCGTAAGGCAGGTATACGCCATGTGGCGATTTTGACAGGTGATCATCGTGTGGTTGCAGAACCACTAGCTACCACATTGGGCGCTGATGAAGTAATAGCTGATTTGCTGCCCGATGATAAAGTGCGTGCAATACGCGATCTCGCAAACCGTCAAGGAAATGTGCTGATGGTAGGAGATGGCATCAATGACGCTCCGGCATTAGCTACCGCGACTGTTGGTGTAGCACTGGGAATCCGTGGGACTGATGCAGCGCTAGAAACTGCAGACGTCATCTTGATGCAAGACAACCTGAAGCTGCTAGCACCCGCCATATATCTGGGACGCCGAGCCATTGGCATTATACGGCAAAACATTATACTATCATTAAGTGTCAAGTTAATACTGGTATTGCTTGCTATTCCACATTGGCTTTCGCTGGCATTAGCAGTAGCCGGAGATGTGGGGATCACGCTGGTAGTAGTTTTGAACAGCATGCGCTTGTTACGCTCTCGGGTCTGGGCGATTGCCGAAAAGTCCGATAAATAATTTTGCAGCCCTGGTAAACTGAATAGTCATGGAAGCCATATTGATTGCTACCATTGCTGCCGTTTTTGTAATAGCTGGTGGTGCACTGCCGCTTTCTAAAAAGGAGTTCGCTCCGCGTCATCTCAGCTGGCTAGTAGCGTTTTCTGCCGGAATAATCTTGTCGGTTGGCATGCTGGAGATGCTAGGGGAGGCTTTTGAGCAGATCCATAATCTAGCTCTCCTGTGGCTGGGATTTGGTTTCATTGCAATGTACTTACTGGAGAGAATTACCATCATTCATTCTTGCCATGATGAGGATTGTGAACGTGATGCTGCCAGCGATGTGCGAGCTTCGCGCTTTGTGCTCTGGGGTATCGGTTTTCACTCCATGATGGATGGCTTTGCATTGGCAATATCACGTGAGTTCAACAGTACTCCACTTATGTTGATGGTGGCGCTTGGTGTTCTCTTCCATTCTTTTCCCAAGGGAATATCGCTGGCAGGGCTAATGCTATGCAGCGAAATACGTAAGCTAGTAGCTTGGCGGATTCTTGCCATCATCGCTTCGCTATCAGTGATAGGTGCTATTTTGGGTATGCAAATTCAAAATGATTGGGTGCTATCCCTTTTAAGGAACCTACAAGTTGACCAGCAAGCTATCCTGGGCGGAGCATTGGCATTTTCTGCTGGTAACTTTATTTATATAGCAACCGGCGATCTTTTACCGGAAGCGCATCGCAATCGGCGAGATTATATAGTTCCTTTGTCCGTAATCTTGGGGTTCGCCTGCAATTTAGCTACTTTCTTGTTTTTTTCACACTCTAGGCCATAGCAACTGGAATTTTTCGCGCCTATTTGTCAGATGAAGCTAATAGCCGCCCTGGGGTTTTACAGCAGTCTGCTAATGCCTATTGAGTAAGATTCGTATTATTGGGGTGATATTTTTGATAACTGCTCACCAGGGTCGCTTTCTGGCTCTTGCCCAGCCGTGCAAGCACGTCCGGGAACCCTGTATTGATGTTCTCCGCCGCCGGTGGCGTCGGTTCTCTGGCCCCGT
>JACQUT010000019.1 GCA_016267585.1 Cyanobacteria bacterium NC_groundwater_1444_Ag_S-0.65um_54_12 | reverse complement strand
GCTCATGCCAAAGAGTCGCATGCCGAGGCCGCCGAACTCAAGAGGGGCGCCAACGTGGCGTCGGATCTGGATCACGGTGCTGGTTATGCTCATCCGTTGGGTGAGGCGCGACCCGCACCACCAACCGCTCCTGGGGAGTTGGCGCCGGATCAGGGACCGAAACCAAGAAGGGGCCTTGATCGTTACTCAAAAACGACCGTTACAGCACTGTGAGTGCCAGCGGCTATAAAGATTTGACGTCTAGCCATCTCATGGCGATCGTCCGCAATTAGTTGATCACGTAGATCGCGGTTGCTCGAGATAATCTGGAGCAGAACGGCAAAGGAAACGACATGGCTATCGTCTTGGTCGCTGGCGACCCGACAGGGAATTCACACCAGAAACCGCTAAACCATCCCACTGTCATCAGAATCGATGAGGGGGTAGAATCAAAGTGGCGAGCCTGGGATGCTGCGCGAGCCAACGGTATCGACGATGTCAAGTTCAGTATTGCAGGTGATACCTACATCGCTTCCGCAAAAAGAATCACGGGAGCAGCGCTCGGCAATGCCATTTACCTGAATGGCCAAAAGGGCATCATATTGGGCACGGACGTGGAAAGTAACTCGGCTGAAGCGAGATTCAAGAGAGCCACGCCCTGGATATATGGCATTGGCGCAATCACCGGCACGATGGCCGCCATGAGAGGAACCATGGTTCGGGGAATGGCTAGCAATCGTGGACCGACACTGGCGGGCAAGGTATTGATCGGGGCAGTTGCTGGCTTGATAATCACCGGACTGATTGATGGCGTTGTAACATTGCTCAAGGCGCGGGGCGCTATGCGAAGATCGAATGTTGAAACTTTCAAAGTCAATGACTTTGGTACAGAACTTCCTTAGATCGCTGTCGACCGTAGAGCCCGGCAGGACGCACTTTACCCGGCCGACCTTGTCGTATTCGACGCAGCAAGGAGGATTGCCTGCCAGAAAAGTGTAGACGGGCATTCCCGAAGAAGCTGGTGCAGGTCTCCTACGCTTCAGTATTTGTCTGCACTACACAGATTACCGCGTCACCTTCGACGGTCTGGCCAGCTACCACTGTCAACTCTTGTAATATTCCAGCGCAGGGAGCGGGAATTTCGGTCTCCATCTTCATGGCCTCCAGCACCAGCAAGATCTGCCCAAGCTCTACCCGCTGCCCGATCTCTACCAGTACACGTTGCACTGTAGCATGCATGGGGGCTTTGATCGCTCCACCACGGCTGCCGGCATCTCTCACAGCTACGTGCCGACCGGATGATTGCGGCCGGCGGGGGCGGAGCAGCGGGCCAGCTGTCTCAGCTGCTCCGACTTCGGCTATCCTCACGGCATAGCGCTGGTTATTGACTTCGACTTCGAAGGCTCTGAATTGGCCTGGACCTTCGCTACTTGGTGGCAACTCGGTAGAAAGCAGGTCGTTTCCCGCTAGCTTTGCTCCGGGATCTGCTAGTGGTCGTTGCAGAGCAGCCAGATCGGCAGCCCGGATTTCCTGACCGATGAAATGCGTCGACAGATCGCCGCTCTGGAAACTGGGGTGAGCCAGTACCAGTTGATGGAAGGGAATGGTAGTAGGGACACCTTCCAGCACGATCTCACGCAGGGCGCGCTGCATGCGGGCAATTGCTTCCGGGCGATTTTCTCCCCAGGCAATCAATTTGGCCAACAGGGAATCATATTGCTCAGGAATCCGATAACCGGTATAGATGGCGTCATCAATGCGTACGCCAGGGCCGCCAGGCTTACGATACAGGGAAATGAGCCCGGGAGCCGGCCGAAAATTCTGACTGGGATCTTCCGCATTGATTCTACATTCAATAGCCCAGCCCACTGGTTTACGCTCGGTCAGATCAAGACGCAGTGGCTCTCCGGCTGCGCTGCGAATCTGTTCCTTGACCAGATCGCAGCCGTACACCAGTTCAGTTATGGTGTGTTCGACCTGAATGCGAGTGTTCATTTCCAAAAAGTAGAAACGGCCCTCAGAAAAGAGGAACTCCACCGTTCCGGCACTGTCATAGGCGACGGCTTGTGCCAAGCATATTGCCGCGTTACCCATTTCTTCGCGCAAAACAGCATCAATAACCGGCGAAGGGCATTCCTCGACTAGCTTTTGATGACGTCTCTGAATCGAGCATTCCCGTTCACCTAGGTGAACTACTTTGCCATGTTTATCAGCCAGAATTTGGATCTCTATGTGACGAGGGCTCGGTAAGTACTTTTCAAGATAAACTGTGCCCGAAGCAAAATAGGCTTCGCCTTCACGTCGCGCCTTGGCCAAGGCAGCAACAATCTCATCTGGTCTATTTACCACGACAAAGCCCTTGCCTCCACCGCCTGCTGCAGCCTTGACGGCCAATGGCCAGCCAAATTCATTGGCAAAGTCCATAGCCGCTGCCGGGTCACAGCAATCCTCCATGGTACCAGGCACGATAGGCACTCCGGCTGCTTTGGCAGTACGTCGTGCTTCGATCTTGCTCCCCATCAGGGCGATCGCCCGAGGATTCGGTCCGATCCAGGTCAATCCTCTGGTCAGACAAGCTTCCGCAAAAGTCACGCTCTCTGCCAAGAAACCGTAACCGGGATGAATGGCATCTGCTCCGGTTTTCGCTGCGGTATCCAGCAATTTGTGAATGGCTAGATAGCCATCGGATCCTAAATTGTAGGCCTGATCTGCCAAGGTAAGGTGCCTGGCGGCTCGATCCGCTTCGGTGTAAACGGCTACTGTTTGTAGACCCAGTTCCTGGCATGCTCGGATGACGCGAAGCGCAATCTCTCCACGATTGGCTATAAGAACTTTCTGCATAAATCTCCCTGAATTGACAGTGTCGGAGGAGGGTGGCCGGGTGCAAAATCTCCGCGGCCACCGCCCTCCGACACTGTCAACGCACCCCGCCAAACGCGGGGCTGAAAGCACGGGTTTGGCCCGGACTTAATATCACGACCTCAGCACGGCTACCCACCAGTTTCGCGAATTCGCCTGGTGAACCTGGCAGAGCGTCAAAGGTACCATGGTGCATGGGGATGACCCAGCGCGGCTTGATCAGTTCTACCGCATAAGCAGCATCGCCATGCCCCATGGTGTAGCGGTCACCAATAGGCAAGCAAACGATATCGGGACGATAGCGCTCACCATAGAGGGCCATGTCTTCGAATAGCGCCGTATCGCCGGCGTGGTAAAGTTTCAAGCCATCCTCCAAGGTAAGAATAAAACCAGCGGCTTCGCCACCATATATAATCTCTTCACCGTCTTGAATACCGCAAGAATGCTTGGCATCGACCATTTTAACTTGTATGCCTTGGATGGAAAGGGTGCCGCCTTTGTTCATGCCGACAGCATTATCGACGCCCTTACGACTTAGCCATAGACTGGTCTCAAAGACACTGACAATTGGCGCTTGGGTTTGTCTAGCAATACTCACAGCATCGCCGATATGATCAAAATGGCCATGAGTCACCAGTAGTAAATCAACGGACTTTATTTCCTGGTACGCGGTGGGACAAACCGGGTTACTCATTACCCAGGGGTCGATGAGTACACGCTTACCACCGGGTGTTAGCAACAGAAAGGCCGCATGACCCAGCCATGTCACTTCAAGCTGTCGCACGATAATCTCCTTTCTCTATCTTCGAGACAAACCATGAAGATTGGTGAATATACCACCATGCCAATAATTGACGAAGGTGCTGAAAATTCGGATACCTGCTGGTACTCCAAGGCATGCTAGCATTACATGCCTGAAATCGCACCTCTATCACGGTTATCCCGTCATATCGGGGTGCTACTTATTATCGTGCGTAAAATTCCTCAGCTTGAAATAACTTCCTTGCCCGCCGCGCATTACACCGGGCAAGGTTCGATCATAATTCCGCTTTTGAGAGGATAGTTACTTATGTTGTGAAAGTTTGCGCGCCTTCTTTAGCAGACTGAGCTTGCTTTTTAGCTCTGCTTCTTCTTTTATCAGCTCCTCGGCGCTCTTGGTTTCCATCAATTGCGAAATCTGAATCTTTGCCTGATGTTTAGCTTCCAGCTCGTTAATACGCTGATCTATCTTGTTGATTCTGTTAGTCAAGGTTTCTTGAAGTTTATCGCGCTTCGCTTTGAGTTCTTGAACAAGCTCGTAAGGGGAACGCCGGCGACTCTTTGCGGTATGGGCTGGCGGCTTCTTTGGAACAGTATTGACCTTGCGCGGCATTAAACGATCCTCCAGTTAGACACGGAATCTTTGCGAATTATACCCCATCATAATCCAAAAAACTGCAAGCATCTAGCAAAATTAGACAATAAATGCACGAATCATTGCAAAGATGCTGGATATTGTCGCTTCCTCTCCGAGATTGGCAGAAATACCATGAGATTTTGG
>JACQUT010000081.1 GCA_016267585.1 Cyanobacteria bacterium NC_groundwater_1444_Ag_S-0.65um_54_12 | reverse complement strand
TCGAAACCAAACTCGTTATTGGTGCCGTAAGTGATATCGGCGGCATAGGCAATACGACGTTGCGCGGGATTGAGATGATGCTGAATGATCCCTACCTCCATACCGAGGAAGCGATAAATCTGCCCCATCCATTCACTGTCACGTTTGGCTAAATAATCATTTACCGTCACTACATGAACACCACGACCCGCCAAAGCATTGAGGTAGGAAGGCAGTGTCGCTACCAGAGTTTTGCCCTCACCCGTACGCATTTCAGCGATTTGGCCCCGGTGCAAAAAGACACCACCGATGATCTGCACATCGAAATGACGCATGCCCAGTACCCGCCGCCCGGCTTCGCGTACTACCGCAAAAGTTTCCGGTAGAATCTGTTCTATGGTCTCACCTTTAGCCAGACGATCCTTGAAAAACGGTGTCATGCCGCGCAATTCGTCGTCAGATTTTGCGCGCATCGTTGCTTCGAGCGAGTTGATTTGCAACACCAGGGGACGTACTGCCTTGATTTTACGCTCGTTGGCATCGCCAAAAATTTTGGTAAGTAGTTCTAACATTGAAGAAGTTTGCTCACTGCCTACAGGCGGCCTGAAAAAATCGCCGACCTACATGTCTAAGCCGGCAAATCCTGATTATTATATCATGCTTGACCAGCCTACCCAGATGTCGGTACGATATCTTTTCTGCCGTTTTGCGATTATACGAGACGAAAAATGAAGGACAAAATCCATCCCAAGTATCAACGAGTTACTGCCACCTGCGTTTGCGGGAATACTTTCGAGACTGGCTCTACTCGGCCTGCCATCAAAGTCGAAATCTGTTCTGCTTGCCATCCCTTTTTCACTGGCACACAGAAGATTGTCGATACCGAAGGCCGGGTCGAGCGCTTCATGAAAAAATACCGGCTCAAGCCAGATGGTACTCCACGTGCCGGCGCACGGCCCAGCACCAAAAAGTAATAGGTGGGAGTAACTTTCGGGCAGGGAGGATGCATAATCGTTCTTCCTCCCCTGCCTGCGGAGAAGCAGGCTTATGCCCTGGCGCGCTATAGTCGCTCGCCGGATACCATTGCCGATTCTTTGCGCTGGGTGCAGGATCATTCGGCGGAACGCTTCTGGGAGAAATTCTATTTCGAATACGGACATGCATCGATTGCAGATCTAGGTCATCTGGCAATCTGCATCGAGGGTCTCTCGGATCTTGCTGCTTCGGCAGTGTTAGACGATAGCCTGTTAGATGCGCAAGCAAAATCTACTCGTTACCAGGATTTCAGCACGGTGCCCCTGGTCTTTCCTTGCAATGATGCAGAGGCTAGATTGGTATTCCAACAAGCTGCCACCGAGCTATTGACCGCCTATCGAGAAGTATTCGCTGTAGAGCGGCGAGCTCTTGTCAAAGCCCATCCCAGGCCGGCCACCATGGATCCGGAGCGTTACGAGCGCACATTGTCAGCACGTGCCCTGGATGTTGCCAGGTATCTGCTGCCTATGGCCACTAGCACCAACGTCGGTCTGGTCATGAGCGTGCGCACGCTAGAGCGAACTATTGGGCGCTTGTTAGCTTCGGATTATCCCGAGGTTCAGGAGTTGGGGGAGGCGTTGATCAAGGCATGCCAAGAGCCGCCAGCTCAATTTTTGGCCGAATTGTTCGGTCAAACTACCTCAATTGAGCCCTTGGCACCTACGCTGGCTCGCCGCGCCAAGCTCCAGAACTATGCAGGCATCATAAGAGAGCAAGCGCAATTTGAACTACATGCAATACCGGATACCATCTTACCGGTCGCGATTCGTGGCGGAATACAGCAAGCAGTCGGTACAGTGGGAACGCTAGATCTGTTGCCGGCCCATGAGCTTCCCGATGAAATGCTCGCCACGCTCTTTTACAGCAGAACAAACATGTCCTATCGCGATTGCCTGGGAGTAGTTAGCGGACTTTGCCTGGCACGCCGGGACGGCATTCTTTATCGCTTGATCGGCAAAACTGAACCGCAACAGGACCCCCCCCGCGAACTGCAAGCCGGTTACCATTTTATTTTCGATATTCAGATGGATTATGGAGGCTGGCGCGATTTGCACCGCCATCGCCGTTGCGTACAAATCGCTCAGCGAATCGATCTTGCTGCGTCTAGCGCTTTGCCGCCAGTGACCGCGGATCCTGGAACACCAGCACGGTTACGTGAGGCGGGCGAACGCGCTCAAATGGCGGTCAGCAAGCTGGCAAATCTTGCCGGAGACGAAGCGGCTCATTATCTGTTGCCTTTCGCTCATCAGGTACGCTGCCTGTTCAAGATGGATTTTGCCCAGCTACAGTACATCTGTCGGCTGCGCACTAGCCCCAAGGGTCACGATTCTTATCGTTCTATCGCCTTCGCCATGGCCAAAGCGATATGGGAAAAGGAGCCGTCCCTGGCTAACTTCGTCGTAGCTACTGGGCCCGAGCAACGTGATCCTCTTGTTCGCTGAAGCCAGGACGGCTGTTATAATTCTGGAGATATCCCGCTTTACTGGTGGCAATTGTGGTGGACAAGCGCACACCCCTTGAACGGCTCATACCGGGGATGGTGCTCTCTGAGCCCATTTTCCATCCCATGAGTATGCAGATGATCTGGAACAGCGGAACCACGCTGACCGATAAGCATATTGCTCTGCTCCGCAAGATGAATCTGGGCGGGGTGCGGGTCATGGATTTCCATCCCGCTGGAATGCCCGAAGAGAAAAAGGGTCCGGCGATTACTGAGCTGGGAGCCGGGGTAAACGCTAAATCTGGCAACTCATCCATGGCGCGCCAGCTGCCAAAACCGGAACAAGCATGGGGTGAAACAACTTCTGCCGTGGTAGATACCTCCCGGGCGACCGTGGCCCAATCAAGGATACTGCCAGCGCAGCCGACGTATCGTCGTTCCATCAATCCACAGCCAGAGACCGTAAACGCAGCAGTTCCAAGCTGGCAGCAGCTCCCCGCTCCGCTGCGGTCGCCCCAGCGGATCAAGGAAGAAGTACTGCAACGTAATGTCAACATCATCCGGCATATTACCGAACAGGTTCGCCATGCCTCGCGGATTGACATAAATCAAGTAGACCAAGCGGTGCAGGCAACTATTTTGCGTATCGTAAAAGAACGTGAATTGATCGAAAGCTTGATAGATCTTCGGGTCTATGATGCCTATACTTACGCACACTCGGCCAACGTGATGAGCTTGGCCTTGCTGGTGGGCACCGCTCTGAACTTTCCGCTAGAGCGATTGCGCGTGCTCGGAATCGGTGCCTTGCTACATGATGTGGGCAAAACTTTGATTCCCGAAGATATTCTCAATAAGCCTACCAAGCTTACGGAAGAAGAATTCCGAATAATGGCTACCCATCCCGCTAACGGTACTATGATCCTCTCGAGCTACAGCTGGGCTATAAGCGATATCCGCAATTGCGCTTTTCAGCACCATGAAAAATATAATGGGCTAGGTTATCCCATGGGCCTGAAGAGTTCCCAGATAAGCGAACTAGCCCAGGTGGTCGCCGTGGCCGACTTTTATGATGCCTTGATCTCCGATCGCTGTTACAAGAAGGGATTACCACCCAGTGTCGTCTATCAGGCTATTTTGAATGGAAGTAACGTCCATTTCGCTGGTCACATTGTACAAGCCTTTCGTAAGTTCATCGTTCCCTATCCAGTCAATTCCTCGGTCGAACTTTCCAATGGACAGGTGGGCCGGGTCCTGCGCGTAAACCGTAAGAATTTGCTTGCTCCGGTTGTTTGGGTGGAAGGGACGGGCGAGATCGATCTGGCGAAAAAATCACAACTCGTAATAACTAACCATCAGCGGGTGGCTAGCCAGACTCCGGCCCGCATCATTCCACCAGCGACATGAAACCCTCGAACCGCAAAGCAGAGCATAGCTTACCGCGTTTCTTTGTTGGAGCAGCTTCACCAGCCGCGGCGGCCATCCCGGTAACGCTGGAAACTGGACAGCTTTTGCAGCTTGACCTGATGATCAGCCACCAGATCTTACAAGTGCTGAGGTTGCGAGCTGGCCAGCGGGTAATCTTGCTAAATGGTCAAGGTACGGCATTTCAAGCCATATTGCGGCAATTTTCCGATCGAGTGGCTATTTGTGAAATAGTCGAACCCGCTAGCTGCGCTCCGGAACCGTTACCAGAGCTCACGCTCTTTGCCGCCATCCTCAAGGGTGAGCGTCAAGATTGGCTCATTCAAAAAGCGGTTGAACTGGGAGTGTACCGTGTTCAGCCCATTATCACGGAGCGCAGCATAGCAAAATCGCACAGCTCCAAGACAGCACGCTGGCTACGTATTGCCCAAGAAGCCGCCGAGCAATCCGAACGTAGCCGGGTGCCGCAAATTCTGGAACCGCTCCCTGTCATGTCAGTAAATTGGAAAGAAGCAACCGCGCTGGTCTGTACCGAACGTCAAGGCACCAACTTTTTGACCAACCTGACAGACGCCAATGGCAAAATAGCTATTTTTGTCGGTCCGGAAGGCGGGTTTGCTCCAAAAGAGCTACACTGGCTAATCGAACGAGGGGGCAAGGCTGTTAGCCTGGGCGCACGCATTTTGCGAGCCGAAACCGCGGCCATAGCTGCCATGGCAGCTGCCATGGCATTGCTGGACTGGCCGGTTACCGGAGCCATACCGAGGGAAAACTAAAGGCGGCGGGAATAATGCCACCGATCGCCGCTGGCCTTGGTCTGCTGAATTCGGAAGGAGAATCGCTTCAGCGCTTTTTCGGTCCCGGTCGCACCGGTTCAAGAATCGCTTCGGGATGGCCGATTGCTATACTATGCCAACGCTATTTGAAGAAACACTGGTACCGGGACAAGTACTAGCTGCTTCCATGCGCCATCCAGAAACCAAAGCTATTTTGCTCTCGGCAGGTACGGTCTTGACAGAAGAGCTGATCGCCCAATTGCACCGTGCCGATCTGGCAAATTACGCTGCTATTTGCGTAGGCGATGAACGGCGTGACATAGTACCGCCAAACTTCCGTCCTTCACTCAATAGAGACAGCATTTACCAGATTTCGCGCTTGCGCCAGGCCTACAGTGGCCTGCGCTCTTTGTTGACAGCCATGCTCTTTGCTTGCGGCGCTCTTGCTGTGCTAACCGGTGACCCGCACTTTGAACTATTGGCCACGGGGTGTGCTTTGTCTTTGGCCATCATCTTCGGCCTATCCATGCAATTGGCCAGCCGCACCAGCCGTATGATGAAAACCTATAGCAAACCATGAGCACCGGGTATCCTGGTTTTTGTCATAATCGAGCAACAATTCTGTCTTGTGGTAGTAAGATTCACGAGGCATAAATTAGTTTATCGAGCGGGATGCTGGTGGGGGAACTCGCATAAGCGTAGCAGCGGGTGGCTTTGCGAGAGCAAGGGAGATGGGCCGTGATGAGCGATACCACAACCCAAGAGCCGGTAGTTGAAGCGGGAAAGCAAGAGCAATTAGCAGAGGAAGTAGCAAAACTGGAAGAGACCAATCAAGCCGGGTTGGTGCCAGGTAAAATATTGCTTACCCCTTTCTATCATCCGCTGACCAAGTATATTTTGCTGCCGAGCCGTACCATACTGACGCTGGATATGATCGAGGCCATACAGCTAATGCGAGCTGAACGACAGGCATTGATCTGTATAGGTGAACCTCCGGATAAACAAGAGCCAGAAGTCGATACACTAGAGGAAGCCCCGCGTCTCATGCGACAAATAGAGTCAGATGCTCAATTTGTCGCTTATGCGGGAGACGTACTGATATTACTGCTGGCAGCGAGTGCCATGTTAGCTTTTTGGGTCCAGTCATGGCTTATCTTGGCTTTCATTGGCCTGCTGTTGGCAGCCTGGATCGGCCTGGTAATAACCTCCCAATCTTTTCGCCAGCGTGCCGAAGTTGTTCGCCGGACAGTAGATATCGAACGCGCTCGTCGTTCGTCCGGTGTAGCCAAGCTAAAGGGAATCATCGGATCAGGGATCGAGTACGCGGGAACTCCTACTTTCCGGGCAGTCCCCTTGAGGCGTGGTGAGCGCACCGTAGCGATGGCCGGCTACAGCTTGATTTAGACCCATTTGCAAGTAGACCTGCTAGCTTCCGTTTGCCTGGGGTTTTTAGCGCCTGTCAAGCCATGACCGGCCAGGGAAATGACCCAGGTTCAGGTGGTACGCGTCTTCATTTTTTCGACCAATTCAGCGACTGCGGCAGCGCTACGTTGTAGACTAGCGTGCTCGTCCGCCGTGAGCTGAATTTCAAAAATGGCCTCGACGCCACCAGCACCCAGCTTGACCGGCACGCCTACGAATAGCCCTTTGATACCATATTCCCCTTCTAGCATGACAGCACACGGTAGAATTTTTTTCTTATCAGACACGATGGCGTCAACCATCTGTACGATGGCAGCGGAAGGAGCATAGTAAGCACTGCCAGTCTTGAGCAAGCTGACGATTTCTGCCCCCCCATCGCGGGCACGTTGTTCGATGGCGCGTACGCGTTCTGCTGGCAGCAGCTCGGTAATCGGAATGCCGGCGACCGTCGAATAGCGAGACAATGGTACCATGGTATCGCCATGACCACCGAGCACGAAGGCATTTACATCCTCTACCGAGACATCCAGCTCCCTAGCTATGAAAGTACCGAAACGTGCGGAATCAAGAGCGCCAGCCATTCCTATCACGCGTTGCTTGGGGAAGCGCGACACTTCGTAAGCTAATTGCGTCATGGCATCCAGTGGATTGGATACGACAATCAAGATGCAATTGGGGCTACGCCGCGCAATCTCTTGGGTTACACCGCGCACGATATCCATGTTGGTATAAAGCAAATCGTCGCGCGACATGCCTGGTTTGCGTGCTACGCCCGAGGTGAGGATGGCGATATCCGAGTTGGCAGTCTCCTCGTAGCCGTTGGTACCTATCAGATGTGTATCATAGCCAAGTATGGGGCCGGATTCTAGTAGATCAAGCGCCTTACCCTGCGGTAAGCCTTCCACGATATCGACCAACACGACATCTGCGTAGTTCTTCTCGGCCAAACGCTGGGCAGTGGTTCCACCTACCATTCCAGCGCCCACAACGGTGATCTTCTTGCGCATGGCAAATTCCTCTTCATAGCGATATCACATTGAGCACTCTCTTCTACCACGCCAGCTAGCTTGGCGCAATCCGTGATCGGTAGCATCGCGAGAAAAATATCTCGACTTTTCAAGTGTTATTGGTGCCCACTGTTACCGGAACAGTCGCCAGAACGGCACGGGTGGACGGAGCATCAGCCTTTTTTGAAAAACGTGCTTGCAGGGCGGCCGCCACCAAGATAGCTTTTTGCGGGTTCGGATCGATTCTGCCATCGCCCGACCAGCGTGGTAAACCCAGACTGGTCCGAACGTTGCGCATTGCCAGGCCGCCTGCGGTCTGCCGGTTTCCAAGCAAAATGAGATACCCTTGTTCGTTAGCGTCCAAAGTCAAGATGTAGCGGCCGCGTAACTTGCCTTGATCGTAAAAGCGAAAATAGTCAGCGAAACCTCTGACCGGAAATAATTGCTCGCGTGAAAGCCCAGCTTCCTTCAGCACTGCCTCCGTGATAGTCGTGTTGCCGGAAAAGAGCTGGATATGGGCATGGCTGTCCACATCTTCCAGCAAATGTTTGTCAACACCAGGCATACCGTTTATGAATAGCGATACCGGTTTGCTCCAAATTTCTGTCATTTCCTGTTTTACCCGGCGCAGCAGCGTCACCAGTTCCTGGCGTAGCTGATCTGGCAAAGCAGCAGGTGTCGAGCGGTGATGTTTGGCAAAAATCATTACGTGGCCCCCGTCTTCGCTCGAAAGAAAGAGCTGTCGGATATTGGGGGTAGCTACGAAATTCTCGGATTCCAGGATGATACTTTTGGCTGGTTGCAACAACTCATGAGGATGGCAAAAAGGACAAGGGGCTCGCGATAGCCACTCTTTGGGCAGGCTCTCCTGTAACCCTTTCAAATCGGGATAACCGCGCCGCTCGGCATTGGCCACCAGATCTACCAGGAAGCCGCCACGGTGCCCCAGATGATCGCGTGCGATCTGGCGGGTGGTGTCACGTCCCCAGAAGGCGTCTAGCTTGGCCAGTTGCCTGACCACTCGCGGGGCTGTTGCCATGCGGAAATGCTGAGCAAATTCGTGAATCTCGGTCTGTATGTGAGTGTCGACGGTTGCCGAAATTGCTGATTCGCTGGTTTCTTTTGCCCAAGTCCGTAGCGATCGCCACAGCACCTGCCGCTCGCGTGCCACTGCCTCACTCGCTAAAGACCATAACTGATTGTGAAGCACAGGTTAGACCCTCGCTAAATA
>JACQUT010000080.1 GCA_016267585.1 Cyanobacteria bacterium NC_groundwater_1444_Ag_S-0.65um_54_12 | reverse complement strand
GCTAACAGAACAAGCTGCCTTGACTGTTTCATACTATCGGCACACTACCCCGCAAGGGAGGTATAAGATGCAGATCGCCTATTGCCTTATCCTCGCCAACATTCTGGCTACTGGCCCATTCGTCTTCCTGGCTTTCGCCATACCACGGTTTCACCCCGGCCCACTCGCACAGTTGACTGCTTTCGGAGTTGCCACAGCAATGGCAGTCGTAGCTATTGCAATTGGTATTCAATCCGTAGTCAGACCTATCAGGGAAATCATCGCGGCCAACGCGCGCGTAGCCGAAACTGGTGACCTGTCTATTTCGGTCAAGCAAACCGGTTGCGACGAGATCAAAGTGTTGACCTTGTCCCGCAATGGCATGCTCGGAACAATGTTGCAGCTGACAGCGCTAGCCGAGCGAGTGGCAGACGGGGACCTCTCGGTGGACATGACTCCCCGATCGGCTCAGGATCTGCTAGCGATAGCCATACGTACCATGGTGGCAAAGCTTCGCTCTTTCCATGCCAATGTGAAGGCCACTGCAGTTGCAG
Source organism: Cyanobacteria bacterium NC_groundwater_1444_Ag_S-0.65um_54_12 (assembly GCA_016267585.1). GTDB lineage: Bacteria > Cyanobacteriota > Sericytochromatia > S15B-MN24 > VGJW01 > JACQUT01. The sequence goes on along the minus strand of JACQUT010000080.1, from coordinate 2,439 downwards.
CCAATCGCGTCCAGGGCTCTCTGGCCGAGACGACCGATCGCCTGGACACCGAAGCGCTGGCAAGTGCCAGAGCCTCGGAGTCGAGCGCGGTTGCCACGGGCCAGCTGGAAGCTGCAGTCGGCAAACTGGCTGATCATGCAATCAACCTTGCCAAGAACACGGAATCACTCGCCACCCGTGCTGACGAGCTAGACGACTTCGTTTCGGATACTTCGGCAGCCATCGAGGAGCTTTCAGAATCGCTTATCTCGGTGGCAGAGCATGTGGAACGAACCTCCAAAACAGCCGAAGGCGTTCGTGCTGCTGCAATAGAAGGGAGCGGGGCTGTATCACGAACGATCTCAGGAAGCAGGGAAGCCAGAGACGTCATCACCGGGATGGCTCAAGAAATCGCTGCTTTGGGGGTTCGTTCGGTTCAGATTGGTGAGATCTTGGAAGTGATCGATGAAATCGCTGAACAGACCAATCTGCTGTCTTTGAATGCGGCGATCGAAGCCGCACGAGTAGGTGAGCAAGGGCGTGGGTTCGCTGTCGTGGCGGAGAATGTAAGACGTCTGGCAGGACGTTCTGCTGATGCCGCCAGGGAGATCGGTCAGATGATCATGGCTATACGGAGTCATGTGGAAGCCACGATGCTGGCATCAGCCAAGGGGGTCGAGGCGGTTGAGAGCGCAACCGAATTAGCTTCCCAAGCGGGAGATCATCTCGATCGGATCGTGGTCGCTGCGCAGGAAGCCGACCAGTTGACGCGATCTATCGCACTGGCCACCGCTGAGCAAAAGGACGTTGGTAAGCAGATCATGACAACCACGGCCAGCGTCCGGCAACGATTGGCTGACGTTGTCGCAGAAATCCAGGAGATGAACGAAAGTACTCGAGATGTGAGCATTTTGGCTAGTGAGCAAAATGGTGCGGTCAGCCAGATGAAACAAGCGGCTAGCGAGGCTGAGCGTACAGCACGGGTAACTTATGAGGTTTCGGGAAGAGTTGCCGAACTTTCAAGGGAAATTGGCCAACAAGGATACCAACTCCAGGCGATTGCCACGGCGTTTAGCCTGGAAGCTCCCGAACCGATCGAGGCCAGTGCCTTGGTACCAGTGGCTCGGTAGCCCGCAGTGGTTTTACATTCGACTTATTGGTTCATGCTGCCGATCAGCGTTCTTGTGGCCACCATTGCAATGCTGACCGGGGTCGGTGGAGCAAAGTTCTTTACCCCGCTCTTCCTCTTGGCTCTACGCTTGAAACCCGAAGTAGCCTTTGCTACGGCCTTGCTGACGCAATCTTTCGGCTTTCTTTCCGGCCTGTTCGCCTACGCGTCGCATGGAAAAATCAATTATGCGCTCGGTATAAGATTACTGGTGGTTAGTATACCGACCAGCCTGTTGGCCAGTGCGCTGGGAAGATATCTACCACCAGTGTTTCTCGAACGAACTTTTGCCTTGGTTCTCATCATATTGTCAATAACGATCCACAGAGACTTGAAACAGCGTGACTCGACAATTGATCCGGATCGACGTCTCAGCTGGCTCGGTCCTGTCACGGCCGGCCTTGGTGGTAGCTTTCTGGGGCTCATTTCAGTTGGGCTTGGCGAGCTGTTGACTCCATATTTCTTGATAGTCAAACGCTATACTTATCCCAAGAGCATAGGAACCGCCGTGTTCATCGTTTTTTTTACCACGCTAGCGGCGGCGGCATTTCACCTTTTTAGCGTTCACTCCAATCAAAGTGCTGTTGCCTGGCAGCAGGTACTGGATATCGTCATCTTCACCATCCCCGGTGTACTGATCGGTGGACAGATCGCCCCTTGGTTGACAATGCGTGCTGATGCCAAGAGGATGAAGACCTTCCTTCGCTATAGTTTCGTGGCGATCGGCCTGATGATGCTCGTCCATGGTCCTGCTTGAACCGGTGTCCCACCATGGGCCTCCAGCACGGGCGCCAGAAAAGCAGAAAGTGCAGGCCGCTGGCTAAGCCGATAGAAAAGCCCACCGAGCTTATGAAGCTGTCTGCGTACTTCTTGTAAATCCGGAAGCTCTGGTTGTGGTAGTTGCTTGAGCTGTCCTAGCCGGGAGCGCTCAATTTGCAGCTTTACTTGCAACTCGTAGAACATGCGGAGCCAGTCCCTGACTACTTCCCGCTCGGTAGCGTCAGCCGCTAACACGCGCGCTAGCATTCGCGTATTGATCCTTTGTTGCAATGGCAATTGCATCGGTGCACCGGTAACCGGGCCAGCCCGATCAAGCGCACCTTGCAATACTTTTACAACTAGCCATAAACGTTCGAGCGTGCCATGCAGCTGGACGAGACCCTCTTCGAGCCGTAGCAGGCGATCTAGACATTGACTGTCCGCATAGCAGACATCCTCTGATCTACTGAGCGGAGCAGTACCGAGAGCAGTTGACCTTAGTTGTCCAGGCTTTAGAACATGCGGGTGAGTCT
>JACQUT010000018.1 GCA_016267585.1 Cyanobacteria bacterium NC_groundwater_1444_Ag_S-0.65um_54_12 | reverse complement strand
ATGTCGGATTGGAATGCGAGCACTGCCTGCAATTCCATCTCCGATAACACCCCGGTGCGCACCAGAATTTCGCCCAGGCGGTCGTTAGTAATTTTTTGTTCAGCGAGGGCACGGTCGAGGTCGTTCCGGGATACGAAGTCGCCTGCCAGCAGAACTTCGCCAATCATGCGTTTGTTATTTGCTGTACTTTGAGTAGAGTTCGTCATAGCAACTTCTCGTCTCCTATCTTGATGCGCTGGTAGTTGCAGGCAGATCGCCAGAATTGATCTCCGCAGAAAGACCGGTCAGGAGAGCGAAAGAAATACCGCGCCACTTGACTGACTTCTCTATACCCCAGATCAGTGCGGGTCGTCCGTCTGCATGGAAGTGCAAGGCGGGATTCATATGCTGAAAACTGCCATTCGTGATGATTTCGGAGGTGCGCCAGGTATGGCCATCACGGATTGTCATGGCGATCTGGTAAGGGCTTCCGGCAGTTGCTTGGCGAGCGTAAGCCATTACCAGCCTACCGGTAGCGTCGCTGGCGAGATACGGCTGCCGAGCCGACGCTCCTAGCTCCAGAGGCGACGGTATGCTCCAGCTACCACTGGCGGTGCGCGAGAGTTCGAATAGTTGTTGATTGCGCTGTGCAACGAGTACCAGGCGATCGCCCACCTGAGCCAGTGCCGGATCGCCCAGCCGGGTTGCCGCCAGCTGGGCATTTTCCCAGCTGGTTCCATCAATGCTCTCTGCTACCATCAGGCCGAGACTACTCTGGTAAGCCAGTAGCCAACCGTCAGGCGTTGACGTGACCGCTGGTGCTACGCAGAGCGAGCCGGGAAGCTCTAAACGACTGGCGGTTTGCCAGCTCCCTTCCGTGAAGCTGGTCTCGTAGAGGTGGAAGTTCTGGCCGTCGCGGTTCGAAGAAAAGAGCAAGTGTAACTGCTCGCCCCTGCCGAAAAGTACTGGATCTTGAGCGGTGAACTCCGCAGGGGCTATGGCGTTTGGCGTATTCCAGCGCTTGCCATCGCTATTGTTACTGGTAGCGAAGAAGATATCTCTATCGCCCACCGCCTCGGAACCATAAGCAATTGCCCAGGTGCCATCGTTGCGCTGCCACAAGGAAGAACTGATTCCCGCAGCCGGCCCCGTTACTACGGCGATAGCTTTGCCGCCGTCCGCCAAATCTTCTAGCGTTGCTTCATTTCCCCAAATTTGATCGGCGGGGGGCAAATGTATGCCACAGCCATTAACTACTGCCAGTGCGAAAAAGCCACTGAACAGCATGTTAAAACTCAACCGAAATTTCTTGAAATTTTTCATTCGCTACTACATGTTTTATCCTGGGCGCGAGCATTCCTTGCTAAACTATGGCGTGAAGCTCAGTGATATTGGCGAGAGCCAAGCTATCGAGCGTCTACGGGTGGCCTTACGGCAATTGGCGTTGCCGTCTGACTGGGTAGGCATTGGTGATGATGCTGCGGTTTGCCAAACCGAACCTGGCCTGGCGGTTCTTACTACCGTAGATATGTTAGTGGAAGAGGTGCATTTCAAACGTAGTACCATTGCTCCTGGTGACCTGGGGTGGAAGGCATTGGCTGTCAATGTATCAGATATCTTCGGCATGGGTGGTGTGCCACGTTGGTGCGTGGTGGCGCTGGCCTTGCCTGGCGAGCTCAAAGTTTCCTGGCTAGAGGAATTTTATCGTGGTTTGGCCCAAGCAGCGCTAGCCTACGATACTCGCATCGTGGGTGGGGATACGGTGGGAACGCCAGGACCCATCGTCGTTTCCTTGAGCGTGATCGGTCAGGCCCAAAAGCCGCGTCTTCGTTCCGAGGCATGCCCGGGCGATCTACTGGTCGCTACTGGTCCGCATGGCTTGGCTCGTGCCGGTCACTGGGCGCTTGAACATCCCCTTGCCGCCGTGTCGCATGCCATGGCAGAACTTGCCATGCGCTCGCAGGCGCGGCCTGCTCCACCAGGCTATCCAGCCACGCTTGCAGCATTGCCACGTTTGGCATTGCTAGATGATTCGGATGGTCTGGGCCGTTCAATGACCTTGCTGGCGGAGGCTTCCGGAGTAGCGGTGGTCCTGCAAACTAACAGGCTGAAGATTCATCCGGCGGTAGCGGCGATCGCTCATGCGGCTGGCAGCGATCCGCTCGATTGGGTTCTCTGGGGTGGTGAAGATTATGGCTTGGTAGGAGCTACGCCAGATCTCCCATCCGCCACTGGCTTTCGTGTGATAGGAAAAGTCGAAATGGGAGCTGGCGCTTGGCTTGAAGACTCAACTGGCCGCCATCCCCTTACCAATCACGCTTTCAGGCACTTTTGATCAAGGTGGCGATCCGGCATCTGCCGGATCAGGGTCCACTTTTTTGCGGTTGCGTGAAGCGCACGCGTAGCAGGCATTCACCCGAGTGGTTGAGCTGTTCGGCCACCACATACATTTCTAATTGTTTGAGCACCATCTCCAGCGAGAGCGAAGGCTCATGATAAGTGCGCTGCATCAATATCTCGTCATTGCAATGCACTTCAGCTTCAATCATTCCCTGCTCCTTTCAGCCACTAGCAAAGTGGCCTCACTCGCCAGGGGTCGCTGCGCGGTCTACCGTATTGGTTAAAGGGAGCGTGCTTGAACTCGTAACGCAGGCAATCGTAAGCTAGATCAGGCGCTGCGGATATAGCCAGTTTGTCCAAATCCGCGTGCTATAATCGAACGTCAGGCGGATAACTAATAAGTGAGCTGCCTTAGCT
>JACQUT010000092.1 GCA_016267585.1 Cyanobacteria bacterium NC_groundwater_1444_Ag_S-0.65um_54_12 | reverse complement strand
GAATCGGCTAGTACAGATCTTGGCGGTGCTAGAACGCCGTCTGGGCTTGCCGCTAGCCAAGAGTGACGTCTATGTGAGCGTAGTGGGAGGCCTGGAAGTGACCGAACCTGGCGCGGATCTCGCCATTGCCCTGGCGATAGCTTCTAGTGCCCGGGATTTGCCTTTGCCCCAGGATTTGGTAGCCATCGGCGAAATCGGGCTGGGTGGCGAAGTGCGAAGCACGACGCAGCTGGAAGCGCGCTTGAAAGAAGCTGTCAAACTAGGCTTCAAACGAGCCATCTTGCCAACCGGAAATGTTGCGGGGCTAACTATTCCGAACGGCATGACGATTCAACCGGCAAGCTTAGTTCTCGACGCCATGCAGCACGTTTTTGGGCAGTCAATCTAGCAGCTTGGCGTGTAGGATCTTGTCGAGTTGCACACCAGGCAGTGGGTTGTTAGCCTGATCCATGGTTTTATTGAGTTTGCGCACGACTTCCCAGCCCGCGATGACCTGACCAAACACCACGTAACCGCCAGTTGGCTTGCCAGCAACGTCATATTGTTGATTCAAACGCGGCTGCGGTTCCAGATTAATGAAAAATTGACTACCTGCCGAGTCCAGGGTTTGCGCTCGCGCCATGGCAACAGAGCCTGCCAGATGTTTGAGCGAGTTCTTCTCGAAGGGTAACTCGTAACCAGGACCGCCAGCTCCCGTACCCTGTGGATCACCGCCTTGAGCAACGAAACCGGCTATCACGCGATGGAAAGGTGTCCCATCGTAAAAACCCTTCTTGACGAGCTTTTCAAAATTAGCGGTAGTTTTTGGAGAGTCCTGGTCAAACATTGCCAGGACGATCTTCCCCTTGGTAGTTTCCAGTAACACCTGCCGGCCTGGCAATACCTTGTGTCCGGCTGCTCTGCTGACTTCGGCCAGCATTGCCATGGCTTCCTTGGAAAGGGCGATCGGTCGATTTTTTTCTGCCCGGCCAGGGCGTAGCTTGCCAGTCTTGGCTCGTTCGCTCTTATCTAGAGTATTATTCGTGGTGGTCTCCGCCTTGGCCAAGCGACAAAAACTTGACGATTGCTCTGGCCTGGCAATAGTGTCTGCAGGGAATTGCAGGGGAGCAGAGTAAATTTGCCCAGTTAGCACGAGAGCTAGCGAAGCAACAACGGGAAACGGCATTTTCAGTACTCCTTCGTGTTCATATAAACATACCGCAATTACCAGTGCATCGTCGATTGCTAGGCTTGGCCCCATGATACAACTGCGGTTTTCATCCCCCTTACTGGTGCGCCGGCTGGCCGAGACCAAGCGGCTGCTACTTCATGGCGGTAATTTGTTAGCCGCGCTGTTGTGGCTCCCATTGGTTTACTCGGCATGGTCCGCCTGGGTAGAACAGCGTGCACCGCTATCCTTGCCATTGCTGGCAGTAAACACCCTGATTGTCTGCCTTTTCTTGCTGCGCCGCGCCAGCCGCGAGACCAGTAAGCATTCCGCGGCCTGGTTTTTGGGGATATCCGGCACCACGCTACCGCTCTTCATGCGTGCCGAACCCTTGACACTGATCGATTCTTTAGGCCCGGCGGCCGGTACCACAATAGCTGTTGCCTCGCTAACATTGCAGGGAATCAGTCTGTTGGGCATCTTGTCTTGTTTATTAGCGCTGGGCCGGAGTTTCGGCATCGTGGCGGCACATCGGGGCCTGGCGACGAGTGGCCCGTATCAGGTAGTGCGCCATCCCCTCTATAGTTGCGAATTGGCCTTTTATAGCGCATTTTTGCTGGGCAACCCCTCATGGCAAAACTTTTGCCTGCTAGTAGCCTGTTTCAGCTTGCAAACACTGCGGGCTAACTACGAAGAGCGTTTACTTTTGCGCGATCCGCGTTATCGCAATTATCGCCGCAAGGTTCCTTATCGCTTCATCCCGCAGTTGCTCTGATGATCCTTGATCAAGAGAGCAATCAAAACCGATAGCTTCCGCCGACTCCCAGGCCAAAAGGCACACCGGCTCCGCCAACACCCAAGAAGATATCACCGACCATGTCCCGGCTGAACGTATAGCGAAAGCCGATCGCCGAATCGGTTTGCAAACCACCAATCTTGAGACCGAACTGGGTATCGGCCACCAGGTGCCCGCGATCCGTTAGAGCCAGGTCTAGCCCCAACCCCAGTCCCAGATAGTTGAACGGTCCACCAGCGCCACTTGCCGAGATTCCTGCTATGCCGATGTTCCAGGTGGGTTGCATGGAAAGAATGGCATAGTTTACCGCGTTGAACGGGAACACCTTGGTGACTGGCAAGCCAATCTGTATGCCGAAATTGGGTAACCCATCGGCATCTATTTCGGCTAGCCCCCCGGCCAGTGCACTGATGCTCAACTGCGCTCCGGATGAGCCCTCTTGAGCCAGATTCCACTTGCTACTTACATCCAAGCGTCCCCGCCAAGGGAGACTAGAAAGAACGCCGATGCCAGCACCTAATTCCAGGCGATCGCCAATTGCCGTGTCGGCTCGCACATTCAAACCATTACCGAACAACCCGATAGCTACGCCTGGCGTGCGTGAAAAGAAAGGAGCTACGCCCATTGCTCCCAGTAACAGAGTGGTAGATAAAAGACTCCTGCCCACCGGTAATGTTTGAGCGCGATTTACACTCCAGTACTTAGTTGGTCCTACCAGCTCGGGTCCAGTACCATAAAGACCAGGTGCTGCGGGGATTTCTTCTGGTTGTTCGGTGACTTCCGAGTTCCGGGCTAGTGCCACTGCTGGCAGCGCCAGGCTCAACGATACTGCCATGAGCCAAATCTGCACTAACTGGCTTCGCATCTCGCTTCTCCCCCTACCTTGCCCAATTTTGCAACAAAACGTAACACTAAGTAAGGAGCACGACAACACCCCCTCGCTGCCTCCAGCATGTCAGCTGGCAATAACCTTCAAGCGTGGACTGCCGCCAGCAAAGCGACCTCCTCTTCAGATAAAGGGTTCAGCCCCTACCTGAAGGATGAGATTCCAGGAAGCGCTGTCTCGTTGTGATCGGTGATCTGGCTCGCTTGCACCATATTCTAGATGCAATTGACGAGATTCTATGTAGCTCCAGTCTCAGCGATCGCACAGCAGATGCGTCAAAAGCACATCACCACCGCGTACCAGGCCACGTAGCTGCCCATCGAAAGTGGCAATGGAGTCCAGGTAACTAGCCTGTCTTTCCAAGGTGGTGACCGGGAAGGCTTCCGGCAAGGGGAAAGCGAAAGTCTGGTCTTGCCTACGGTTAACAATAGCGACCAGCAAACCATTAGTAGTCTGACGCAAAATAATTTCCAACCCCTCGAAGGCTGGTACCAGAGGCGGAATATCCCAAGATTGCAGCAGACTGGCCATGAACCTGGCAACCGAACGGCCATGCTCCAGATTATCAAGATAATAGCCTGGCGAATCTAGCTGGGTACCCAAGAGCGTTCCGATAAATGCCACCAGTCCTTCACCTCTTGGCACTACGTAACCGACGGGAGCACTCAGGAAATCTAACAACAGCTCGCCTTCTGGCGGTACTTGACAGTAACTGACAAAACGCGAAGCCCAGAGACGGGTATTATGTTTACTATCGCGGATCCATACACCTGAGCGGGTAGCGTGTTTAATTAGTCCGATAATCGGCTGTAACTTCTCGATAGTGAAGCGTACCAAGGGATGACGGATCTTGGAGGCCTCGCGCAGGTTAAAGATCGCCAAGTCGATAAAAGTACCGGCTACCACTGCCAGTGCTTGGGGCCGCCAAGAGCGCTTTACTTTGCCCGGTAGTAGCAAGCCTTCCGGATCGGCAAACGGTGCACCGACAATGAGCAAGTGCCCACCGTTCGTCACGTAATCAGCCAGCTTCTCGCGCAAATCGGTTGATAGATGGCCGGTACAGACAAAAATGCTAGCAGCATAGCTCTGTAACTCGTTCGCCGTCGCGCAGCTCAAATCTCGAACAGCGGGATCGTAGCCACTTTCAATGAGGGCGCCATACAACCCTGAGCTACCAGAAAAAAGAGTAATAGCACGATCTATGGCCAAGTCAAGGTTATGGCGAGCGGTAGTGATAGGATCGCTACTAAATTCTAGAATATCGCGAATGGCATCGTGATGGTGCAAAATTGCCACCGGTGATTCTAGCGGCACGCTGGTGGCTAACAACGGCCCCCATTCCATGATAATTCGGCCAATTGCCTCTACTACAGCCATTCGCTTATTATGCCGGCCTTCATGATCTATGGCTGATTTGAAAAGGTAATGCGAATTGTCGGGATCCACACCATCATGGATGGGATAGAGAAGATTGATCTTGGTGCCACGCAAATAGGAAACCATCAGCTTCAGCCAGGTGGCGATTTCTGGAACGTCAACCCGGTCATCTAACCAGCCACAACCTATCTCTGGCCCTAGTAGCGGTCCACCGCGCCGTATAGCGTCGAAGATTTTGGGAACGTAGGAAATAGCGAAAGGCTGATCGAGTATAGTAGGGATCCTGATGAATTTGGGGTACATGTCAAACCCGACTGGTGCCACACGGTTCTTCTTGACCCAATGATTAGGCCATGCTGGCATCCAGATATCGTTACAATAAAAGTGAGTCTCGACGCCCAGGTCCAACCAAAACTGCTTAAGGGTAGCGAGATAGTCCACCAAATAATCTTCAACGAAGGTACCCAGGTCGAGCAGTTGCTGACGTGCTACCGGTTTGTCGGGCGGTTTGATGGCATCAAAAGTAGGATATTTGGTTTGCCAGGCCTGATTCACCTCTCGAATGGTTTGATAGCGCGCAACTAGCCATTGGCGCAAGCGAATAATTGTATGGGGATTATGATCCGACAGGTAAGGCCCCGCTCCATATTGCGGCATGCCGGTTTCGTTATCCAGTTGCAAAGCTACGATGGTTTTTTGTGAAATTAGCGGGAGCAGCAAGGGGGTCAGCGCAGCGAACCAGCGGTTTACTAACTCCAAGAACTTGGGATGGTTGAGAGCTATTTCGCGGTAATCGGGCTCCCGGGACAAAATCATTCTGGTGTCAGGGTAGCTATTACGTAGCCAGAGCGGGATGCCAAAACCTTGGTACTCGGCATAGATATAAGGCCCCGGTTTCACGAAGAGCGCCAGATCGAGCTGACGACAAAGGTCGAGAAAGCTGCACAGGTCGCGCTCGGGTATGGTTTGACCTGCGAAATCAAATTCACCTTCCGCGATCTCATGCCATACCCATGGAATATAAGTAGATATAACTTGCACGCCTGCCGTTCTTAGCGCAACTAGACCCTTTTCCCAGAGTTCGCGCCTGATACGAAAATACTGGAATTCTCCACCCAAGATGAGTGTCGGCTGACCAGCTACCAGTACCTGGTCAGCTTCGAATTGCACCGCTACCACAATACACTCCGCGACAGTTCAGCTTTTTCAGCATACTGCTATTGTGTATCTGGTCCATAGTCTCTGGCAATAGCCGCAAGCCACGTTTTCTGGGCTTTTGGCCAGTAGCTACGGTTTGACAAGGCAGGACAGCCATGCTACATATGAATTAGCACTCATCGATTGAGAGTGCTAATTGTTTCCCTTCAATGAATTGCGCCATGGAACCTTCACGTCTCACTCCGCGCCAACGCGAGATCCTGCGGGCTGTAGTGGAGGATTATATATTGACGGCCGAGCCGGTTGGTTCGAGGACACTTTGCCGTAAGTATCAGCTTGGACTGTCGCCAGCGACGATTCGCAATGAGCTAGCAGATCTAGAAGAAGGCGGGCTATTGCGGCAGCCTCATACTTCGGCCGGTCGGATCCCTTCCGATTTTGGTTATCGCGTCTTTGTGGATATTTTGATGGGAACGCCGCGGATCCCTCCAGAAAAGCAAGAGATTACTTTGAACTTACAAGAGCAAGCCACCGATTTGCATGATTTGCATGATTTGCTTTATCAAACAGCGCGTATCACGGCAATTCTTTCGGGGTGTACCGCTCTGGTTCGTTCACCCAGGCAGGCGGGTAGCTGCATTAAAACTATCAGTTTGTTACCGGTCGGCGCGGGGGAAGTATTGTTAGTGCTGGTCGCTTCTAACGGAGTGGTGACAAATTGCCTTTTGTCTTTACCTGGTCAGTTTTCCAGCGAAGAAATCCTTTTACTGAGTAATTTTCTTGATAGCCAGCTACGAGATCGTCCATTAGATTCACTTACTTATCGGTCACTTAGCGAGATCAGTGCTAAACTCAAGCGTTACCAGGCGTTACTCGAAAAACTGTGGGCTCGCCTGGCAGTGAGCATAGAAATGGGCGAGCAGGTAATCATTTCCCATGCCTCAATATTGGCATGTCAACCAGAATTTCATGAAAGTTTAAAAATGGGCGCTTTGCTGGCCTTTCTGGAGCGCGAGTCACGGGTAGTCGAAGTCATGGATTCTCTGGCGGACGAAGCGCTTAAAGCCGGTGCCGTAAAGATTAGCATCGGCACTGAGAATCGCGAAGTAGATCTGGTCGATTGCAGTTTAGTTACAG
>JACQUT010000072.1 GCA_016267585.1 Cyanobacteria bacterium NC_groundwater_1444_Ag_S-0.65um_54_12 | reverse complement strand
CCCGAGCTGACCCAGATCGCGGCAATAGTCGTAGTGCGGGTTTTCCCTGAGCTTGGCTTCCAGGTGGGTTGCCAGTCGCGCTAACAGATCTGCTCCGGCCCGGTTTTCTTCCAGGAACAAGCTGTAATGTGGTGGCGCTCCCAATTCGGGCGCCAATAATACAAAACGGGGCTCCAGCTCGAAATACCGCAGTCCGGCCAGCACGATTCGCTCTACGTGCAAGCTGGCAAGTTTCTCGCCGCACAGATCGCTGATGTGATCCGCCTTGCCCCGAAACTCTATCAAGGGAGTTTCTTTTATCTGCCCTACCACCTCGACCAGATCGTGGGTGCAGTAGCGATAAAGACCACCGCCAGTGGTCAGTAATACCAAATAGCGCTGACCAGTAGTCAGCTCATGGGCTAGTAGCGGATGCTTGTCAGTGCCATCATGGTCGACTGGCAAAAACTCCAAAAAGTGTGAACCGAGTGCCAGCACGGCCCCGGGCTGGCCGAGCAGGGGAAACGAAACCACGCCTTCGGTCGCCAAGAGACCCTTGCCTTGAATTTCCACTCCAGGAAACCAGGCTGGCAATTGTGGCACAAAGAGTGCGGCGCTGGCACTGGCCCAGCAAGAGATCAGCGTAAGCCGTGGCCATAACTGACTGGCATCGCAGGGCGAGCCACTGGCCAAGAGCGACGATAGCAGTGCTGCTCGCCGCGGCTGCGGCCGCAAACGCCGTGTTAGCACGCGTTGCCAGTTCGGTTCGATTGGCGTGGGCGGGTTCAGGGTACCGTCACGCAGGTCGTGCACGAGGCGATCGCCCCACGTCACCATTGCCTCTAGCAGCAAGAGCAAAAAGCTGGGGTTCCAGACCGATATGAGCCCCAGATCAGCGGAATCTAGCAGTAACCGCAGGGTGACATACCGTACCCGATCCATGCCACCGGTAAGGTGTGCTACTTCGCCGGGTACCAGTAGTAGCTGCCGCAGTATCCAGCGTTGGAGCGGGCGAAAGTATTCCGTATCGTCCACAAAGCCGACTGGCAGGCCGCCAGCAGTGTACTCGCGCAGCCGTGCCACCGGCGAGATGGACCAGTAGGCACCGCAAGCGCGTAGTTGCGGCCGCTTGAGCAAAAGATCGTAAAGCCAGGCATTGGTGGCGAGCTGGAACTCACCTAGCAGTCGTTTGGTATAAGGAATATACTTCGCTGCCGCCGTGGAGCCAGCGCTCTTTTCTAGCATGAGGGTTGGCTCGACAGTTAGAACACCAAGCTCACCTTGCATTATGCGCTCGATCCATGGCTGGAGATCGTCATAGTCCACGATGGGCACGGCAGACTGGTATTCGGCAATGGTTCGCAGGCTAGCAAAGCCATATTGCCGACCATAAGCGCTTTGAGCGTTATCTTGCAACAGCGAACGCCACAATTGCCGCTGTGCGGCGGCGGGGTTTGCAAGCTGCCACTGCAAGCGGGCGGCAGCGCTGGCGCTGCCAGCTAACACCAGCCAGTTAGCGAGTTTAAAGTTTAGATGCTCCAGCAATTGATGATCCTTGGGTAAACTCACCGGTGGCTACTTTCTGATTGCCTGGCGGTTACAATCTTTCACAACAGCAAACCTGCTATTGTTGCTTATTGCTGGTAAGTTTAGCAGGGTGATGTTAACTTGAGAGCAGAAAGCGTGAAGCCCAGATGCGCCTGCATGGCACTGTCACTACCCCAAAGGCCCTGAGTTCAGCGCAGCGGGAGCGCATGTTCGATTTAATGCGGGCTCACTTCGACAATGTGGCTCGTGAGCAGTTCGAGTATGATTTGTACGAGAAACAATGGGTCATAGTGTTATGCGATCGCCAAAATGGCGAAATTCAGGGTTTCTCTACTTTGCTATTACTGAACGCTTGTTGCCAGGGGATACCGGTCAAAGCAGTCTTCTCCGGTGACACCATCGTTCACCGTGATTACTGGGGTGAGCCAGAGCTAGCCGGTGTCTGGGGAAATTTCGTGTTGTCGCTCATCAACTCACATGACGGCAGCAAGTTTTACTGGTTCTTGATTTCCAAGGGTTATCGTACTTATAAATTCTTGCCGGTTTACTTCCATTGCTTTTACCCACGTCATGATCAGCCTACCCCGTCTTTCGAGTCCGAGCTGATAGCCACCCTGGCGACGAGCAAATTTGGCGCGGCTTATGTCCCGGAGGAGGGGGTAATTCGTTTCAATCAGCCCAAAGATCACCTGCGTCCACAGTTCGCCACAGTTAGCGATTTGCGTTCTAATGATCCACATGTGAGCTTTTTTCTGGAGCGCAATCCTGGCTACCGGAACGGCGACGAGCTGGCATGTATCGCTGAGCTCTCGGAGGAAAATTTGCAGCCGATAGCCAAGCGGATCTGCAACCGCGTGGCTCGTCAAGCTACCACGCAGTTTAGTTCCTGAGCACCTATGGAAAATAACATTCTTCATGAAATCAACTTTACCTATGACTTCAAGGCCAAGATTGGGCTGCTCGGATTCCCCGCGGAAAGCTAACAAGGCCGTCTAGTTGTATACTGATCAGATGTTTCACCTGTTGGCAAAGCTTGGCCTGTCGCAGCGGACGTGCGTCTATTGTGATGTCAGGATCGAAGAGACCGCAGAAAGCCAGATCGTGATTCAAAATGGCGAGTTGACTGCTTGCCAGACAGTCTCTTCGCTGGGTGCTTTCGTGCGGGTCTTCAATAATGGGCGCTGGTTTTATTGCTCGACGACCGCCGTCTCCGAACTGGATGCGGTGCTGGCAAAGCTAATAGCGCAATCGGAGACCTTGTGCGGTGTTCCGGTGGTTGAACCGCTCTGGGAGCCTCCGGGGCATGTCGAAAACCGCAGCATGACCGATGACAAAAATGTAGAAATCGCGGGTGCTGACCATCCACTGGGGCTCAAGCGGCAGCTTTGCCTCGATTACGCTGGCCTGATCGAGGAATTCCCCACCATCGCTAACTTTGAGCTAAATTATCGCGACATGCGCAAGATCAAATATTTTGCCTCGTCCACCGGTGTCAGTTTCTCTGCGACCTTTCAACAGTATGGCTTTAACCTGAACTACACTTTGAAGGGTGAGAATGGTGCCCACTTCAGCGATCGGTTCAATTGTTTCGGGAGTTGCTTCGAGGATTTGCGAGGATTTGCCGATCAGCTGCGCGAGAGCATTCGGGAAAGTCATGCTTTCTTGACGGCTCCCATCATCGTACCCGGGACTTACCGGATGATCTTGAACAATGCCGTGGTCGGAGTTTTTGCCCACGAGTCCTTCGGGCACAAGTCCGAGGCGGATTTCATGATCGGCGAGGGGCGAGCGATGGCCGAGTGGGCTATTGGCAAGGTCGTGGGATCTCCCGTACTGTCAATAGTGGACGATGGTCTGCTCGAGGGTACCAGCGGATATTGTCCCATCGATGACGAGGGCACCCCGGCAGAGCGGACCTATCTCATCAAGCATGGCATATTATGCGGGCGGTTGCATTCGCTCGAAACGGCCAAAGCACTGGGCGAGTGTCCGACCGGCAATGCCCGGGCGGTGAACTTTGAATTCGAGCCCATCGTTCGCATGACAGCCACCTACGTGGAGCCGGGTGACCTGGATTTTGCAGCCATGCTGGCCCTGGTGCCGGATGGCATATACGTGAAAGATTTTCGCTATGGCACGGGCATGAGCACTTTCACCATTGCTCCTCGCAAGTGTTATCGCATTCGCGACGGTCGAATAGCGGAACCCGTGCGTGTGAATGTGATTTCCGGCTCGGTTTTCGAGACTTTGCAGAACGTTGAAGCTTGTTCGAATGACCTGGAGCTTTTCAGTTCAGCGGTCGGTGGTTGTGGCAAGATTGAGCAGTGGCCATTGCCAGTGTCCTTCGGGGGACCCAAGGTGCTAGTTTCTGCGATGACGGCAAGTTAAAGGTTTGACAATGGAAGAATTACTGTCCCTGGATATCCGGGAGCAGACCGTCAAGATCCAGCAGAATCGTATCGCGGCAGTGCGGCACCGCGACTCGCAGCAGCTGGTAGCCCGCTGTTTCGCAGGTGGTCAGGTGCAAACGGCTGTGGCGATCGGCAAGGTAGCAGCGGATTCCCTCATCCAGCAAGCCAAGGAAGCTTCTGCCACTGCGCTATCCTGTTCCTACGCGTTGCCGCCCGTCGCCAGTTACCAGAAAAACCTGGTCAGAGAGCGCGGGCTCGAACGGTTCGTGCCGTATGTCAAGCAGGCGCTGGATTTTTTGCAGGAGCGGGTTCCTGATTTTATTTTTTCTGGCTCGCTACGCTCCTCGCTCATCAAGCGAAGGCTCTGGAACAGCGCCGGACTCGATCTCGAGGTGGAGTACGGCACCAACGACTGGATTTTGCTATTCAAGCATGGCGGTTCGGCTACCATCTTCGATGGCGGGTTTGAATATTCCGAGGACGAAGGAGTCAGTATACTGGAGACCTGCGCTGCGTACTTGCCGCTGCTCGACACCTGGAATAGCCCGGCCGATCTGCCTGGTAACCGGGTGCCAGTGGCTTTCATTACCCCCGAAGTATTGCTCGATAAACTTGGCCAATCGCTGCGTATCGACTGTTACTCGAATGGTTCTGCCCTTTTCAGCGGGCGAAGCGGCGAGGCTCTCTTCTCGCAGGACTTCGGGCTGGCTGATGTCAATTTCGATCCAGCGCGTGGCATTGTCGCACCCTTCGACGGCGAAGGCGTGCTGCACGAATCCCCATTCTTGCCACTGATCGACCAGGGTATCATCAAGAACCTCATCGCCGATCTGCGAAACGGTACCAAATACGGCGTCCCTTCCACCGGGAATGGTCAGCGAACGATCGGTAAGGGGGTCAGTCTGGATTTCAATGCCCTCGTCATTCGCCATGGCTCCCGGCCTTATCGAGAGCTGCTCGGGCAGTTGCCAGCGTGCATCGTCGCGACATTGCTGATGGGAGGAGATACGACGGACGATGGCTATTTCTCGTGCCCCGTGCAGCTGGCGTTCCTTTCCCGTCATGGAGAGATCGTAGGCCGGCTGCCCTCCTTCACGGTCGGTGGTACTTTGCAGGAGATCTTCGGTAGTCGGCTGCTGGGTATCTCTTGCGATGGCTTCGGTGCGGGCGCCCGCAATCCGGTAGTTTTTGCCGAGCTGTCCATCGACCGCTGAGATCGTTACCCAGTATGCCGCAGCGCAGCGCACTCATCATCGGCGGAGGTCCCGCCGGGCTCACGGCTGCCTACGAGCTGCTCACGCGTTCGGACATCAAACCGCTAGTG
>JACQUT010000091.1 GCA_016267585.1 Cyanobacteria bacterium NC_groundwater_1444_Ag_S-0.65um_54_12 | reverse complement strand
TCCTCGCTGCGCGCCTTGACGAGCGCTCCAGCCGGAATATGCAGCGCTGCACGCGCCTGGCCGGCACGTACTGCTTCCAGCATGGCGGTTCGAGTAGCAACGTGAATTACCCTGAAGCGGCGCTCATTTTCGAATGACTGCAACAACGCTTGACTGATCCGGTCGCGGGATTCGTCCCATACCGCCAGTGCGATGTCCTTGACCGAATTGTTGATGGCATAGCCGAATATTATGAGCATCATCAGCGGCATGATGATAATCAGGCGCATCAGGGCGTGATCTCTCCGGATCTGGGTTAGCTCTTTGCGGGCAACAGCGGCAGTACGGTGCCAGAGCATCATGGTGGTCATCGTGCGACATCCTTGCCAGCCAGGGCCACGAAGGCATCTTCGAGCGTGGGGGAAACCTGACGATAGCTGGTGCCAAGCTCCTGCAACGTCATTTCGGTCAGTGGCGAAAGTGCCGCTACGCGAAGGCTAGAACCGGTAATCCAGGCATCCCTGACCTGTTCGATAGCTTTAGCCTGGCGCAAACTGGTTCCCAGGTCAACGGTGGTGACATCGTAGAAATTACCCGGAACCGCGCTGCGCAAAGCCAGCGGAGTACCCTCGGCCAGCACTTTGCCATTAGCGAGCATGGCCAAGCGCTGGCAGCGCTCTGCCTCATCCATGTAGTGAGTGGTCACGAAAACCGTAGTGCCCTCGGCGCTCAGAGCATAGATGGCATCCCATAGATCGCGCCTGCCTACCGGATCGAGACCAGCAGTAGGCTCATCCAGGAAGAGAATTGGTGGTGAATGTACGATAGCGTTGGCAATCGAGAGTCTTTGGCGCCAGCCACCCGATAGCTGAGATCCCAAGCGGTGTCTGCGCTCGCGTAACCCCAGCTGATCCATCACCCGATCTATGGCTCTGGTGACCTCGCGCGGCTCCAGGAACAGTGCAGCCTTGAAACGCAAATTCTCTTGAATGGTCAAATCGCCATAGATGCTGGCTGCCTGATTGGCATAACCGATGCGCGCCTTGACCCGGTCCGGGTAACGCAAATCCTCGCCGGCTACCCAACCGCGCCCGCTAGAGGCCGGCAATACCCCGGTGAGCATGCGAATAGTGGTGGTCTTTCCGGCACCATTGGGTCCCAGGCAGCCGAAGACAATGCCTGCTGGCACCGTGAGATTCAGATCTCTCACCACGCGCAGCGGGTGGCGTAGGGATCCGAAATTCTTGGAGAGGGCTTGGGTCTCGATGGCTGGCATCAATTCTCCCTTTCTGGGCACAATAATACCAGGGCAGAGCTTCACAGCAGGATGATTCGGTTGAAATGGTCGGGAGATGGCTATGAATAATTGGCTGCGTTTCCTTTCGTTACTTTACCTCGCGCTAACCGTGACGGGTTGCCGAGGGGATTGGGGCAACCTTTTCGATATCTGGTGATAAGGGCCATAATTAGCGCTTGGCAATTCACCGGCTGGTCGGTTATGGTGGTGTGATGAGCCGGAAGAAAGCGGCCCCGAACCAGCGTCAGATTCGCCAGCGTCTAGAGCTAGCCATCCAAAGTCTGATACGACAACATAAAGAAATTGCTGGTGAGTGTCGGCTAGTAGAACAAAAGCTTCGCAATCTCGAGCAGGAGTACGTAAGCAAGCTGCTGGAATTGCTGATGCTCGATCGCCTGCTGGAAGAGACTTATGAAGATGCCGAGTGGGTGCGGCGCAAAGCTACTATCCGCTCGCGCAGCCGTGACTTGTTAAGTCGGCGCCTATTACCTACCAAGGCTCAATTAACTGATTCGCGTTTACCACCAGCCATCATTCGCGAACTCCATGATCTGGTGAATCGTATCCAGGAGCAAAATCAGTATGCTCATGTTTCTGGTGATTTCTCGATAAAAGCTGATCTTCAGAATCTATTGCTGGAAAGCTATGCACATCTGGTAGACGTTAGCTGGGATGGCGAGCGCTGTATTCTCATAGAATATCAAGGGCGCAGCGCCGGTCACTTGCCAATAGCCGATCTCTCACCCATCGCTCGCCGCACGGTAGGCCCACGCCTGGGACTCTCGGTACTATAGCAGCCGGGGTTAGTCCCGATAGCGCAAAAAGTAAGTGGCATCCGGGGTGAGCGCGCCACCAGCGCCAATTTCATGGCCATCGCGGTCAGCAACGTAAGCCTTTCCCTCACGGCAAGCTTGCCGGTCAGCATCTGGCAGGCGCCCGATCAGGTCATGAACGGTTGCTCCGGGAAAGAAATGAAACTCCTGCCCAGCAAAAAATACCTGCAAAGTGCCACACCTCTACTAGACCGTTTCCGATAGCGACCGGCGTGACCGCTGACCGTACCCGGGCCGTATCCGCACTGTGATTGTAGAATAACCATATGATAATCGGTATAAACCCAAAAAACGCCTTACGCAGCAACACTAGGCCGATTGACCAGAGAATCTGATGTTATCATTGATATAAAGCAATATTCCCAGGGGCAGTGCCGCAACCCAGGCGAGCCGTGCCCTGAAGTACGGTAAAGCGCGAAATTGCTTGCCGATATTCTGCCCCAGATGGCAGGAAAAGCGAATATATTGCGCGGCATAATACCAGAAATATTCAAAACTGCGCCAGAACCAATCCAACTCGTTAGTTAATACGTATTGCAAGCGTACAGTGCGCTCATGCGCGCCAATTTTGGGATGGCAACGGCAAAGTGATGAATTATCCTGATAATAAGTGCGCAATGGCTCGTTAATGAAGCGTGTTTTGTAATTACGCGCCATTTCGCTGCTGATAATATCCTCTGGGAAATAGCGTCCGCGAAAATCACCGGGATAAGGAAATTTTTTGGCCACCTCGGTGCGCAACAAGCTCCATTTTTCCCCCTTAACCTTGTAACGGTAGCGTATTTCCAGAGTATCAGAATCGGTCTGGTCAAAAGGGAAACGATCGCCCAAAATTTTGCCATTTTGATCATGACAGAGGGCAGTTATCCCGCAAATATCGGTCCTTTTTTCCATCTCTATACGATCCCAGTGCGCTTTGAAGCGTTCGAGCGCAGTAGGCACACAGCTATCGTCGGAATCGAGCGAAAGAAAAAGTGCACCGCGGGCTTCTAGCAATCCGCGGTTGATTGCCTTATGCTTACCACCATTTTCTTGGTAGAAATAGCGAACAGGGAAATCAGCCACGGCTTGCCAGTTCTTTACTAGCATGGCCGTACCATCTGCCGAACCATCGTCTACTATGATCCATTCGAAGTCACGGAAAGTTTGAGCTTTCAGGCTCTCATAGACGCGCGGTAGCGTAGATGCGCGATTATAGGTCGCGGTAAAGACGGTGAACAGACAGGTAGTGGTCATTCTTTTTCCCCGATCATTGGCTTCAACTATCGGGAGCTTAAAATACTGCGCCAGCTACTGGACCTACCCAAATTACCGAAAAATTCCTCCAGCTCGTTCGCTGCCAAATCTCTCGAGCAAAATGGCCTACGAGCAATGGTCGGCTCGGATCTACCATCATTCGACGCAGAAAAAACCGTAGTCGTACGATAACAGGGAGGAAGCCTTGAACATCCTCTTGATTGCACACCGCCTGGGTATCGGTGGTGTAGGAAGCTTTGTCGTACAAATTGCCAATGGTTTATCCGAACGCCAGCATCGAGTCTTCGTGGTTTCGGAAGGTGGCGCTTGCACCGCCCGGCTGGCACCTGGCGTAAGTCATATTCAAGCGCATACCCATACCAAATCTCCCGTTGGCATTTACCAGCTGGCGCAAATATTGCGAAAAACCGTTATTGCGCACGAAATCACAGCCATCCATGCCAACTCACCTTCTACCGCCCTGGCCGCCCGACTGGCCATCGGTCAGCAGCGCTTACCAATTATCAGTTCGGCACATGGACCGTGGCAGCCAGTAACCGCAACGGTGGTATCGGAACTATTTGCCTTGACTTCAGACCGGGTAGTAAGTTGCGCGGAATCTCTCGCCAGCTACCTCATGCGGCACAGTTTGTGCAAATCAAGGTTAGCGCAAAAAATCCTTACCATCCATAACGGCAGCTGCCTCTCTGGATCTTCTCTTGATAAAAATGTCCGCGAAAGTGTCAGGCAAGAGCTTGGTTTACCGGTCAACGCACCCATTATCTTTTGCGCAGCGCGCATGAGCCAAGGTAAAGGCCAGGAGTTCCTGATAGCTGCCATGCCAGCTATTCTGGCCGAGCAACCAGCTGCCAGGCTATTGCTAGCGGGAGATGGCGAAAAGCGAGCCAGTTTCGAGAAGCAAGCTCGGCAGCTCTCGGTCACGGATGCCATCGGTTTTTTGGGTATGCGGGACGATGTGCCGCAGCTCATGGCAGCAGCTGATATCTTTTGTTTACCTTCCTCGGGTGTCGAAGGGCTGCCACTGGCAGTTGTCGAAGCCATGGCAGCTGGGTTGCCCGTCGTAGCGACACAGGTGGGTGGCGTGTCTGAAATCGTCCGGCATGAGGTCACGGGCTGGCTAGTACCGTCAGGCAAGCCAGAT
>JACQUT010000078.1 GCA_016267585.1 Cyanobacteria bacterium NC_groundwater_1444_Ag_S-0.65um_54_12 | reverse complement strand
GTTTTTTTGCCATAATTTGCTCCAGATTACCTTGCCACCGCTCTTATTGCCCCTCGCCCGGTTTGCTGGCTTGAACTCTAGCCAGCAAACCAAGACGTTCCAGAGCATTTCGCTCAGCTAAAGCAGCAGAGTTGTATACCTCACGTATTGCCCGCTCCACAAAATCCGTCCCGTGCAATCTGGCGATATATTCAGCTACCTCGGCTAGAAAAGCCGTGCAGGTTCTTAGCGGATCGCTGGTAGGTAGATCGCCTATCAGCAGATTCTGCTCATAGTTTTGCACTTCCAGGCCATACCAGATCCCACGTTCAGTCAAGAAAGTTTCCAGGCCATCATTCATGCGAATTCCTGAGATATCGGCAAATCGCCTGACCCATTCATTCAAAACGCGTTGAAACATCAGCCATGCCACTTCAGCGGATGGAATCTCAGCTTCTAAAGCGCCGCTGTTCCATAGCACTAGCAGAGAATGTGCAGCTAATGCCGGGCTTATACCGAGCCGTCGACCCAGCTCGCCGATAGTTGTACCAGTAGCTATCGCATCCCAGGCTGCCATGGCTTGTTCATCCCAGTTATTGGACAACACTTCCGCTTTTTTCCGGAAAGTCGCGTTCAACGACGGAAGCCCTTGTTTCGCCAAGCGCCACATATCACGACGCTGAATCCCTTCGCGGGTCAGGTCTCCGAGATTGGCAGTTACATTCCTTGCCAAGCTACCGACAATGCCTTGATCCCATGAAAAATCTCCGCCTTCCCATAAGAACAGAGCATATACAGCGTCTTCTCCGGTTTTGGGACCACAAACCGCCCCCACGATGATGCCGTTTTCTGCTTCCAGTAACCCCTTGCGACCAGGTGCCGCCAGGGTAAGACTACCCGTACCGGCTTCCATGGATATGATCTGCAAGAGATCCGGTAGGCCAAACTCCGACAGGCTACCTCTGGGAATCATCGCAGTTTCCTCATCTTTTCCACACTGGCCACCCACTTTGCTGTTTCATGTTGCCTACCCTGCTATGATCAAGTTTTCTTGGTTTATTACGGTACCATCTGGCCCCGGATAAGGTACCGGTATTTCGTGCTGGCTGACAATCGGACGTAGCGAAGAAACTGCGGAACTGATTTGCTCGCCATCACCGCTGTAAGCAATGGCCCATACCGGAATTTCTTTCATGGCTCCTAATAGCCTTACCACAGCAGCAATCCAATCCGTTTCTCGAGAAAAAAGGCCTCCTAACTGACCACGTTCTTCAAATGGCAATGGAGCAATCGGGTCGCCCAATACCCAGCGTTCCCAGTACGGCAGACGCGCGTCCATTGCTCCCATTCCCTGACAAGGCGGAACGTAACAGTATAGCAGATCAGCGTTAGCTGCTTGGGGAATTGCTCCGATCGGTGATAGTAAGGTGGCATTCTGACGATTGCCGAAAGCCGCTTCACGATTGATCTGGGCCACGTAATGTCGGAATACGGCTGCTGGTGGTAGTGATTTGTACGTCAATTCCGTGCGATTCCAGGATAACCAGTAGGCCATTGTTCTTAGAACGACAGCGCTGCCTTGCGCTTGCACATTTGGCGCCTGATCGCTTTCCAGAATATTGGCGCGCCAGATTCCCAACCAAACTGCCTCTTCCGGCGTGAAAACTTGGTTTGCCCAGCTAAAAAAACGGCCTGCGATCTCCGGTTCTTTGCGCAGTCGCATCCAGCTAACGACGTTTTCTTCGGTAATGCCACCTGCACCCTCCAGCAAGAAAGCACAGCTCAGCAAATGGTGACAATGCAAAGTATCCAATGCCATTATCTGCCACCCTTGGTCGCGCAAACGCAACGCTACTTGCCCTAGACCGGCAAACAACACATAAGCATTGTGGACCTGGACATTTGCTAAATGCCTGCTGATCCAGCCGGCTAGTTCGCGAGCCGGAGCCTTGAATTCCTTCACGCAATACTTTTACCCACCTTTGGCCAGATCCATTAGCCATTGCGCAAACCTCGCTAAAGCAAGCTATCACGCAATTCTAATTGGGCATCATCTACTGACTTTTGCGGTTTGAAAACATAAGATGCCGCCGTCTTTCTGGCCAGATGAACGGTGCGATATTGCAACTCTACTTCACTGCCCTTGGCATAGAAAGCCACTACCAAGAAAGTAGAGCGTTCCTGATCGTCATGGTTCGTCAGTAAAACCGTAATCGCGGCGAGCTTTTTGCGCAGTAAACCAGCTAACTCACGATCGGTAATTTTCGCTTCCAGGCCGATTTTGGGTGATACAACAGCTGAGGCCACCGAACTGGTAGGGTTCACGCTGACTGACGAAATTGGCGAGGATAGAGCAAGATTACCACCCAACGCACGCGAGTCAGCAGCCATCTGCTGATTTGGCGCAGTATAACCGATCGTACCGGGTAGGTTTTCATGGCTTGGCGTAACCGCTCTGCCAACGTTTCCCTGGCTAGTAGAGCTTATACGATCATTGGTCTCGCCGCAGGCAACGAGCAGGAACAGTAGAATGAAGCCCAGCAATGCC
>JACQUT010000070.1 GCA_016267585.1 Cyanobacteria bacterium NC_groundwater_1444_Ag_S-0.65um_54_12 | reverse complement strand
GCTGGTGAGCCTGGTGGAGGCTAACCGCATGTTCGGTATGGAGCAAAAGATCGTGACGGCACACGATCAAATGCTGCAAAAGGCAGCAAACGATGTCGGGCGCGTACAGTAGTTTAAGGAGATGAACCCCGATGATGCATGCGATCTGGACGGCCGCTACCGGTATGCAAGCTCAGCAGATGCGAATTGACGCCATCGCCAACAATCTGGCTAACGTCAATACCACCGCTTACAAGAAGAGCAACGTCGAGTTTCAGGACCTGCTCTATCAGGCCATTCAGAATCCCGGAGTCGATGCCGCCGGCGTGCAAATAGGCCTGGGCGTGCGCCCGGTGGCCATAACCAAGTACCATGTTCAAGGTAATCTCCAGATCACCAACAACCCGCTCGACCTGGCCATCGATGGCCAGGGATTCTTCCAGGTCCGGCTGAATGATTCTGCGGGTACCCTGGCCTACACGCGCGATGGGGGGTTCAAGGTAGACGCCGATGGCAATCTCGTCACTTCGACCGGGCTCAAGCTCGACAATCCGCCAGTAGAAATCGGGCGCGGCGTCACCGATATCAAGGTGCGGGAAAACGGCATGATCTTCGGGCGCCGCAGAAATGAAGCCGAGCAAGTGCCGATCGGTCAGGTCAACATCGCCATCTTCCCGAATCCGGCCGGTCTGCAATCCATCGGTAACAATCTCTACCTGCCCACCAGCGCCTCGGGAGCGTCGCAAGTCGGAAACCCGGGCAGCACCGATGGCCACGGCGCGCTGCGTCAAGGCGCGCTAGAAACTTCCAATGTCGAATTGGTGACCGAGATGGTCATGATGATCGCCACGCAAAAAGCTTATGATACTTCAGCGAAAGCCATCCAGGTTTCCGATCGCATGATGGAGAGTACCAATCAGTTAGTCAGGTAAGGTGAAATGGTAAGGGGTAGTACCACAATGATGGTCAGCAGCTGGTTCGCCAGCTCACTGCTGCTGGGTACGCTCCCGGCCGAGGCGGTTAGTGAGCGGCAGATCCTGGATCTGGTGCGCGACGCGACGGCCCAGCAATATCAGGTCAATACCAAGGATGTGGAAGTGCGCTGGTCGGGTAACCGCCTGGCGATACTGGCGCCCAACCTGCCGCAAGATGGCAAGCCAAAGCTTGGCAAGGTGTACAATTTGCAAGGTACCATGCCGGTGCCCATAGAGGTCTGGCATCAGGGGAACAAGACCATGATCTTTCCCCGCCTCACCATAGCCGTCTGGGAAGAAGTCGTGGTCTCGCGCAGTGCCATTGCCCGCGGTGCGGTACTGGACGAAAGTTCGCTCAAGCTGGAGCGGCGTTCGCGGACCAGTCTGCCCAGTCAGCCTTACAACGTACTGGCAGCGGTAGTGGGGGCCAAAGCACGGCGTGAGATTCCGCCGGGAATGCCTCTGACCTCGTCGCTGCTGGATCTGCCGCCAGCAGTCAAGGGTGGCAGCATGGTCTCGGTACGCCTGCAAAGCGGCTCCCTGTTGATCCTGACTACCGGCCAGGCGTTGCAAGATGGCCGTTCCGGCCAGGTGGTACGCGTCTTGAATCCGGTATCACGGCGCGATTACATTGCCCGGGTGGCTGGTCCGGATCTGGTGGAAGTAACGGTAGAGGGGGAAGAATGAGAATGCATGGTAGCAGGTACCGCTGGCTAATCGGGAGCGGTATGCTGATCGGCAGCGTGCTGCCGCTGGCACCGGCACGAGCGGATTCACTCTTTGCCGATACCCATTCCAGCGGGCTCATTTCGGACCAGATTGGCGATCGCCGCTCCTCGCTGGGTCCCGGTGCGCTGATCACCGTAGTGGTGACCGAGAATATCCAGGCGGAGCAAAATGCCACCACCAAGGCCGTCAAGGATAGCAAGCTCACCGCTTCGTGGGATTTTGGCAGCATATTGCCGCGCACCTTTAAATCCGGCATCGACCTGCGTGGCAAGGAGGATTTCTCGGGTGACGGCGTCACGCGGCGTGGCGGCACCATCAACATGCAAGTAGCGGCCCAGGTAGTGGAGATCCTGCCGGATGGTTCCTTGCGCATCAAGGGTACCAAGGAATTGGTGGTCAATGAAGAAAAAAGCACCGTAGTGTTAAGCGGCATCGTCAGGCCTTATGATATCGGGGAGAACAACAAGGTCTCGAGCGACAAAATTGCCAATTTCCAGCTGGAATACCAGGGTTCTGGCCCCAACTCGGCCAAGACTACGCCGGGTCTGCTGACCCGCGTTCTTAACTGGTTGTTCTGATGTTGCGCCAACTACCATTCCGCGGAGCGACGTCAGTACTGTCTGCGCTCTTGAGCCTGGCGCAGCTGGCCTTGGCTACGCCCAGCACCGCTCAGGTCTTGATCAGCAAGCCCGTGCGCCTCAAGGATATCGCTGTCATTGCCGGGGCGCGCCCCAACGCTCTGCATGGCCTGGGGTTGGTAGTGGGGTTGGAGGGGACCGGCGATTCGCAGGCCACTGGCTTTTCCGAACGTGCTTTGCGGAACTTCGTGCAAGGGAGTGGCCTTTTCCCCACCGAACGGCTGCGTTCCAAAAATGTGGCGGTGGTATCGGTCGATGCCAAGCTGCCACCCTTTTTCAAACCGGGCCAGCTGATAGATGTCACCGTCTCTTCCATCGGTGATGCCAAGAGCCTGGCTAACGGCATGCTCATATCTACCCCGTTGAAGGGCCCGGACGACAAGGTTTATGCGGTAGCCCAGGGAGCTCTTTCTACGGGAGGTTTCGGAATCGAGGTGAGCGGCAATCAGGTCAAGAAGAATGCTACCCTGGTAGCACGCATTCCCAGCGGCGCGACCATCGAGCGTGAAGTCCCGGTGACCGTTCTCGATGTCAACGGCTTCCTCTACCTCAACTTGCTGAACCCGGATTACGTCACCGCCTCGCGCATGGCAGCCGCCATAGGCAGATCTTACCTCGGAGCAGCGCAGGCATTGGATGCGGCGACCATTCGCGTCTATGTCACCAGCCAATTCCGTGACAACCTGGTAGACTTGGTAGCGCGCCTGGAAGCGCTAGAGGTAGTTCCGGACGCGGTGGCCAAGGTCATCATAGAGGAGCGTACCGGTACGGTCATCCTGGGCTCGATGGTCAAGATCGACCCGGTGGCCATCAGTCATGGTGGCCTGATCATAAAGGTAGAGACCAAGACCAACGTGTCGCAGCCTCCACCTCTGTCGAGTGGACAGACCCAGGTTACCCAGGATTCCACCGTCACCGCGGAAGAGCAACGTGCCAAGACCGTGATTTTCGACAAGGGTACCACGCTGGGTCAACTGGTCCGGTCGCTCAATGCGCTTGGCACCACGCCGCGCGACCTCATCACCATCTTGCAGAATATCAAGGCAGCCGGCGCCCTGAACGCTCAGCTGGAGATCATCTGACAATGGAACGTGTACCACCGCCCCCCCGGTTGGCGGGAACTTTTTTCCCTCCCCCCCTGGTGCTGCCACCTGATGAGCTGACCCCGCCGCCCGTGGCGGCAACGCTGACTGACCAGTTCGCATTACCTGATCCGCTGCGAAATCTCTCAGAAAATGTTACTTCAGCCGCAAAAGATTTTGCCGGCATACTTTTCGGGTACATGTTTTCCGAGATGAGGCCCAAGTCGGAAGAAGATAGTCTCTTGGGCGGTGGCGATACGGAGCTTTTCATGGATTTTTTCGATCAAGCGCTGGGTCGGCAATTCGCGGATGGTGCAGCCTCGCAAATTATCGAGGCATTGCTCCGGCAACTTGGCGAGCAGAAACGCTGACCGGCCGCTGATGGTACAAAAGAAACCGACCGTTCCCGCGGGTGGGAAGGGTAATCCCTCACTCGGTGACGAACAGGTCAAGAAATACCTGCCGATGGTGCGCGCCATCGCCCGCCGCATCGCTACCAAATTACCGCGGCACTACGATCTGGAAGATCTGGTATCCGATGGAATGATGGGACTACTGGCTGCCTACGATCGCTTCGATCCGGAGCGCGGGGTAAAGTTCGAAACCTTCGCCACTTACTACATCAAGGGTGCCATCCTCGATAATTTGCCCAAATTGCCCACCATGCCCAAAGGTAAACAGCCGTCGGCCGAGGAGGCGAGCCCGGACGATGGTGAATATGCTGGCGGCTATGAGAGCGAGCTAGGCGACGATCCCGAGGCGGACGCCGCGCTGCTGGTCAACAAGATCACCCAGCTCACCTATAGCTACATTCTCAGTTTGGATGCCCCTTCCGGTTCCGACGGCGAGGAGGGTTTCTCGCTGCTCAACCAGCTGGGAACTTCCGATCGCATCCAGCATGAGATGGAGCTGGAAGAACTGCAACAGTTGCTTCGCCTTACCATTGAACAGCTACCCAACCAGGAGCGTACCACGCTGCGCCTGTATTACTTCCATAACATGAGCTTCAATGAGATTGGACAAAAGCTCGGCCTATCGGAATCATGGGTGAGCCGTATCCATCGTCGCGCCCTGGAGCAACTGCGGCAAAAACTCGGCAAGCGAAAATCGCTGGACGATTTTATCAGCTGGTAAAAAAATAGCTTAGTGCCATAAGGCGCTGCGCGCATGATGGAGATCCCCTCGGTCTAGAACAGTGGGACGTTGAGGCCCACCTTCAGGTAAGTCTGGCTCCAGTCAGTCGGATCGATGCGATACACCAGGCTATTGGCTGGCGAGGCAGCATAGAGCTTGTTGCCACCGGCGTCATAATCGAGTCCCCAGCCGCTATTGCTGCCCAGCGTCAAGCGGGTGGTAATCGAGCGGCTTGCCAGATCTACCGAATAGAGCCGGCCTATGCTGCTGAGTATGTAGAGATCGCGCGAAGTGGGGTGTACTGCCAGGCCGCGCGGGCCACCGACGCCGCTGATACTCAGATCGTCCCCGCTGGTGAAGTTGATGCCATAAACCCCGCTGGTGGCCGCGATGTATAGCCAGTCGCCATCGCGGGCCAGCTCCCGGGTATTGAGCATCCCGATGGCATAGGCTATCCGGTGCTGCCGCGGCTCGGCCCAGTACTCGAAGTTATTTTCGTCGACGAAAAACTCGATTTTACTACAAGAAGTGCAACCAACCGTGGATATGTACTGGGTAGGGGTGGGCGAACCTCCGGCCGAGACGCGGTAAAATACGCTATCGTTGACTCGCACGAGCAGGCGACCGTCATTGTACGCGCGCAAGCGGCTGGGCCTACTGACCAGGTTGACATACACCGTGCTGGTGGGACCAGCCGGATCGACTTGCCAGATCCGGTTGCCGCCGTAATCCGACACGTAGAGCTGCCCGCCATAGCTGGTCAGGCCGAGCAGGTCGCTGCCAAAGACCGCATTCCAGGCGTCCGCCGTCACGGCAATCTGGGGGCTGCTCACTCGCTTGAGCCCGCCGGGGCGATCGACCACGTAGAGCACCCCGCTCAGCATGGTCAAACCATAGGGAGTGCCAGTGAAGCCGGAGATGGCGGTGGCTTCTTGACCATAATTCTGGGTGTCGACGCGATATACTTTCTGGTTGGCGCACGACACGTAAAGATAACGGCTGCCGTCGTACACGACATCGTAGATATCGTTGGGAAAGACTTTGCTTCCACCAAAGGGTGGCGTCACATCCGAGATGCGGGTCGAGCCACTCACCCCGACATAATTGGTCATCAAGATCAGTTTACGGCTGCGCTGATCCGCCAGGACAAAAGTCCAGGGATCGATCTTGTAGAGGGCTTGATCATAGGTACTCCAGCCGTAGTTGCCGAAAATCCTGGCAAAGCGCTGGGTGATGGCGCCTCCGGTCACGATGTCGATTCCCGCATTGAGCCAGGCGGTCCCGCCGGTCGGTACGGTGCACCAGTAGCAATCATCCAGGTTGGCGCGGCCCACATAGTAGGTATTGCCATCGTCGCTGACTTCCACCCCGCCGGGGCTATGCAGTCCGGTGGTGATCACCGAGCGGGCGTCTCCGGCCAGCGTCAGCTCGGTGGCGCTCTGGGTGTCGGTTTGGGCGACATAGATCTTGCCATTGCGATAAGTCAGACCATAAGGCGCCGCCATGCCGGCCGTCAGGGGGTTGGTGGTGACGCCATCGCTAGCGAGCTTGAGGATGGCGCCCGAATTTTGCAACGCCACGTAAATATTGGCTGACGGATCCACCGCCAGGCCCCGCAAATTGGCCAGGCCGTAAGCCATGATGCGCTGGTCGCCACTGCTGGTCAAACGCCGGATCAAGCTGCGCGTCTGATCTACCACATATAAATTGCCAGCTGCATCCTGTCCCAGCGATCGCGCGCCTTCCACCGTGGCGAGCGCCGACATGTTGCGCACCGGATCTATCTTGAAGATGACATTGTTGGAGGGACTGGTCACCAGAGCGTTACCGCCGGTATCGAGCGCTATAGCAGCCGGATCGTTCAGGTAGGCCCAATCGGTGAAAGCGGGGTTCATGACTCCGGCATCGCCAGCTTGCGGCAGAAAACGCCGCACCCGGTTCGCACTGGGCTCCACCACGTAGAGGTAGCCCTGGTAATCGAAAGCCAGCGCGGTCGGACCGGTCAATCCGGTGTAGGTGGCCACGCTGGTACTGGTCACCGTTCCCGCCGCCCAGTCGATCCGTGCCCGCAAGATGCTGTTAGCGCTGGTCTGCGCCACGTAAAGATCGCCGTCTGGCCCCAGTGCCAGTGCGCCGGGGTCGGTGACAGCCAGCCAGTTCGCGCTGGTCAGCGTGCCCGT
Source organism: Cyanobacteria bacterium NC_groundwater_1444_Ag_S-0.65um_54_12 (assembly GCA_016267585.1). Lineage (GTDB taxonomy): Bacteria > Cyanobacteriota > Sericytochromatia > S15B-MN24 > VGJW01 > JACQUT01. The sequence goes on along the minus strand of JACQUT010000070.1, from coordinate 1,059 downwards.
GTCGTTCAGTTGCACGATCTGGCCGGTTCCAGCATTAGCTACATAGATCCGGTAAGGCGCCGCGGTGGCTTTTTCTGGATTCACCAGCACGGCACGCGGTGTCGCCAGGGCGGTATTCAGGGTGGTGGTGGAGCCGTCAGGGTTCACGCGCACCAGGGTGCCCAGGCTATTATTTACCGCATAGAGCACGGTACTGCCGTTACTATCCGTGAAGGTGATGCGGTGGCCGTCCTCGCTGGTCACGGTGAAGGGTGGCGAGTAGGTGTTCACGCCATTGAGCGACACTCGCACCAGACCGCTGCGCGCTCCCGGCGGCACGGTGACTTTGAGGGTATTCTTGCTACTGGCTACCAGATCTACCGTGGCCAGCGCCCCCACGAAGGCTACCGCGACATTGGCCGGCTCGAAATTGAGGCCGGCGATGGTGACCGGGCTGCCAATCGGAGCGCTTGCCGGCGTGATACCCGATACCTGCAAGTCGGTACTGGTATTGACGATGGTTCCGGTGGGCGAGAGCACCAGGGTCTGGATGGGATCCTGGTCTTTGAGCAGCGCATTGACTATTTGGGTGTAGAGGTCCTGGTAGAGGGTCACTGTCAGATCCCCGGCGGCCCGGTAATCGTTGGGCGGGGCCAGTTGCGGATCTAGACAGCCAATGAAGTCAGCTGGCGTCACTGCCTCGCTGTTCACCTGCTTTTGATTGATGAAAAAGGCTACCGCGGTGGTAGCTGGACTGATGGTCAGCGCGCTGGGCGTGGCATTGCTCAGGCTGATCCAGCCACTTTGCCCGAAATCGAACCACACCAGCGTCCGCAAGCGCACCGCATCGGCCCCGCTTTGGTTGAGATCGGGATTGGTGCCTTTCACACCTTTGATAGCTTCCAGGTAGTAGGCTACCGAACGGGTCGCTTCCGGCTGCGGTCTAGCTGGCGTGAAAGTACTGCCGAACTCTATCAAAAATTGCCCACTGGCATCGGCCAGCGAGGTACCCCTGGTCTGGCCGGAAGCCACTTCGATGAGCGAGACCGTGGCCCCCTTGGCAAAGTCGTTGAGCAGATC